>JAGCPI010000026.1 GCA_017645255.1 bacterium | reverse complement strand
CAACGAGGCTCAAATGAAAACCTAAATGGGTTAGTCAGAAGGATGTACAAAAAGAAAACAAATTTCAATGAAATTACTGATGAAGATATTTACAACTTACAAGAAAAAATTAACAACATGCCACGTCAAATGTTTAATTGAAAAACAAGCAATCAAATTTTTGATGAAATAAAAAAATAGGAGTAAAAAATCTCCTATTTCTTGTATAATTTTCTCGAAATACAAGTGTTGCACTTGAACTTGCAATTCGGGAAATATAGGTTGGAAAAACCTATATTTTTTTTATTTAATTAATTCAAAATGAAATCTTCATCTTTTTAGGAATTTTTTAATAAAATAATTAATTTTAAGATTTTTAGAAAATCAACATGAATATGATAAAATAATAAGATATTACATATAAAAAATAAGATAGAGTAAGGGGGTATAGTACCAACTAATACAAGTTTACTGTATTTTATTTTTTATTTTTATGTTTTATTAAAAAAAATTATCACAAAGGAAGAAATATGCCAGAAAGCAAAGAACCAAAGCCAGAAGCCAAGGATTATTCCATTGTTGAATATTCTAATTTAGTTCAACGTCGTAACTACGGAAAAATTAAACGGATGTTTGATTTTCCTAATTATGCCGATATTCAAAGTAAATCTTATGATAAATTTATTAACAGTGAATTAGAAGGCTTAATTAAAGGATTTTTTCCCATTGTCTCAACCAATGGTAAATATCAACTTGAATTTAATGGTTTAAAGATTACTGAACCACTATGTAGTGAACAAGAAGCGGAACTTCGTTCGTTAAGTTATGCTTGCAATGTTTATATTGATGTCCAACTAAAGGATAACGAAACCGGTCAAATTTATAAAAGCAAGAAGCAAAAAACTAAAAAGACGAAAGGTAAAAACGACAAACCAGTTCCTGACGGAATCTTTTTAACGTGATTACCAAAGATGACTAAACGTGGTACTTTTTTAATTAATGGTACGGAAAAGTTTATTATTTCGCAAATTGTTCGTTCACCTGGTAGTTATATTTTGCATAAAGCACAATTAAAATTAAGTAATTCACGCCGACGTATCTTGGAAGGTTTAATTTGTGAAGTTCTACCAATTAAAGGAACAATGTTCTCAATTTATGTTCAAAAAGATGAACCTAAAGATAAGCACAATAAACCAAATAAATATATTCAAATCATGTTAAGAGACGTGCTTGGTAATCAATCAATGCTAGTACCAATTACCCAATTTTTAAAGGCATTAGGTTATACCAAAAAGATCATTGATGAAATTTATGGTGATGAAGAATTAATTGCTAATTCTTACAAGAACGAAAAATACAACGAAAAGGAAATTTTTGATTTTACAGACATCAATGACATGGTTAATGATTTGAAGAAAATCAAAACGAAGGCCGAAATTCGCAAGAAAATTTTAACTCCTGACTATAAGATTCGCGTGGCATTATTTGATTACAAGACTGTCACTGACCAAATTGATGAATTAGAAACAAAATTAGTTGACGAACAAGCTAAAAAGGATGATGCAAGTAGTGCGGTGATTACCAAATTGCAAGATCAAATTGATAAATTAAAAGTTGAACAACAAAAATATCTTGACATCATCATTGTTGAACACGCTGCACGTAGTTTTGTTGAAGGTCTAAATATTTCCCAAAAGACCTTAGATAACTTAGCAGAACGAATTAGTGACCAAGATGAATTTTGTTTCCAAACCATCATTTGATACCACTTTTTTAATACTAATACCTTCAATATGAGTTTAGCTGGTCGGTACAAAATTAACCAAAAAATGCAAGTTAACGAACGGTTGTTTGATCAAGTTTTATCAAGACCAATTGAAGATAAAAATGGTCACGTCTTAGTGAATGCTGATAGTAAACTATTTAAAAAAGAAGTTGACATCATTGTTGACGCCATTAAAGATGAACGAATTGATGTCAAAAGTACTTATGATCCAATTTTCATTCCTGGTACTAAAGCAAAAACTAAGAGTGGAATTGTAGTTGATAACACAGTTAACAGCATTTATGTGCATGCTCCTAAGACATCAAGTGAACAAAAAGAATTACGGATTATTGGTACCACTGTTAAACCCGATGTCATTAATCTAACGATGAGTGATATCATTTCTTTTATTTCCTATGTCATTAACTTGAATTATGGGGTTGGTCAATATGATGAAGTTGATCACCTTGGTAACAAAAGGTTAAAACTAGTTGGTGAACTTCTTTACGGAAAAATGAACGTGGGCATGATTAGAGTTGACAAGTTCATTCGGGAAAAATTAGCTATTGCGTCAAGTTCTGCTTCTTTATCACCAGAAAATCAACTACCAAGTGATCCAAACATGAAGAATGACGGGGCAGTTGTTAATAGTCAAAATAACTTTGATGACATTGAAGCTACTGACTTTGTTGCTACGAAAAAAGGTCGCACCATCACCGTTAAATCAATTATCAACACTAAACCATTGCAACAAATTGTGCGAGAATTCTTTAACTCTTATCAATTAACACAATTTATTGACCAACAAAATCCATTATCAGAATTAACTAATAAGCGGCGGATTAGTGCGATGGGTCCTGGTGGAATTAGTCGGGAAGACCCTAACCTAGGAATTCGGGATATTAACTCTTCTTACTATGGTCGGATTTGTCCAATTGAAACTCCTGAAGGAATGAATATTGGTTTAATCATGTCCTTAGCAAGTTACGTGCGTGTTGATCAAAATGGTTTCTTGATTACCCCTTATTTCGTGGTTGAAAATGGTAGTTTAGTTTATGAAGTTAAAAATGGAATTAGAGAAGCCAAAGTTGAATGACTTGATGCTTTAAAAGAAACTGAACACATTATTGCTAATGCTTCTACGCCAATGGATGATAAAGGTCACATTCTAACTGAAAATGTAATGTGTAGATTTAAAGCGGAACAAAAGCAATATCCACGTGATATGGTTGAATACATTGACGTTAACCCCAACCAAGTTGTTTCAGTTGCTGCTTCTTCGATTCCTTTCCTTGAAAACGATGACGCGAACCGGGCTTTGATGGGTGCAAACATGCAACGGCAAGCTACTCCATTACTATATCCACACGCACCAAGTGTAGGAACTGGTAATGAATACAAGATTGCTTATGATTCTAGTTTTGCCATTATTGCTGATGAAGATGGAACCATAACTGAAGTTGATGGTAGTCACATTGTGCTAACAAGTGATGATGGAAAACGAAAATATGACTACACTTTAATGAAATATCACCGTTCAAACCAAAATACTTGCTTTAACCAAACTGCGATTGTTTCGCTAAATCAAAAAGTCAAGAAAGGTGAAGTGATTGCTAATGGACCTGCGATGCAAAATGGGGAACTAGCATTAGGCCAAAATGCCTTAGTTGCGTTTAGTAGTTTTGATGGTTATAACTTCGAAGATGCGATTGTAATTTCAGAACGGGTTGTGAACGAAGACTTATTTACTTCTATTCATATTGAAGAAAAGATCATTAACTGCTTACGAACCAAAAATGGTGATGAAGAAATTACGCGGGATATTCCTAATGTTTCTGAAGATGCAAAACGTTATCTTGACGAAAACGGAATCGTCATTGTGGGTGCTGATGTCCAAGAAGGGGATATTTTGGTTGGTAAAGTAACACCAAAAGGTCGCGTTGAATTAACGGTTGAAGAAAAGTTATTGCAATCAATCTTTGGTGAAAAAGTTAAAAGTTTACGTGATTCATCCCTAAAAGTTCCTTACGGGGGCGAAGGCGTAGTAATTGCTGTTCACCACTTTACTGCTAATGATGGTAGTTTTGGTGATGATGTGCTTGAAGTAGTAAAAATCTTAATTGCTAAAAAATCCAAGATTCAAGTTGGAGATAAGATGTCAGGTCGGCACGGTAACAAGGGAATTGTTTCCCGGATTGTCAAGATTGAAGACATGCCACACCTTGCTGATGGTACACCAATTGATATCATGTTAACTCCAGAAGGGGTTCCTTCGCGGATGAACATGGGTCAAGTAATGGAATTACACACTGGTATCAGTGCTAGAAAGATTGGCCAAAAACTAATTATTTCTACTTCGTTTAAAGAAGTTCCTTGTGAAGAAAAAGCGAAGGAAATTCAACAAATTCTGGGAATTCCATACTATAAAGCATTTAACTTAATGAACCAAGCTACTTTATATTTCCCAACTCGTTTTAAAGACAAAAAGACTGCTTTAAGTAAATATACGATTGATGATTTACTAATTGTCTTTAACCACGCCGGAGTTTCGATTGATGACCTTGATTATAAAGTTGCTACTCCTGTGTTTAGTGGAATCAAGATGGATGACTTACGTAACATCATGACTGAAGCTGGTTTTGATTTAAAAGATAAAGGTAAGTTTACTCTTTATGACGGAAGAACTGGTGATCCATTTGATGCTCCAATTAGTGTTGGGGTGATGTACATGCTAAAACTTGACCACCTTGTTAATGATAAGATTCATGCTCGAAACGTGGGTCCTTATTCTAAGATTACTCAACAACCACTTGGTGGTAAATCACAAAACGGTGGTCAACGGTTTGGTGAAATGGAAGTATGAGCACTTGAAGCGTATGGAGCTGCATACAACTTACGGGAAATTTTAACCATTAAATCCGATGACGTAGCGGGTCGAAATGAAGCGTATAATGCCATCATTAAAGGTAAAGAAATTCAAAATATTGGTTTGCCTGAATCATTTAAGTTGTTAGTTAAACAACTACAAGGTTTAGGAGTTAAGTTAGAAGGTATTACCAAAGAAGGTAAGAAGTTTGACTTAAATAACTTGTCAGTTGATCGCAATACTGCTAGTGAACAAGACAAAGAAGACAAGATTACTGAACTTGAAGATGAATCAGCAAACGAAAACAACTATAACTATGAAACTGATGTCACAGTTTAATAATTGATTTAATCATTAATGAAAGGAGCGAAAATGACTACAAAAACTAATACCAATTTAGTTCCGCAAAATACGGAATTTAAAAGTGTACGGATCTCATTAGCAAGTGAAGAAGACATTTTGCGTTGATCACACGGTGAAATTACCAAAGCGGAAACTATTAACTACAAAACCTTAAAACCTGAACCAGATGGATTATTTGATGAACGCATTTTTGGTCCAGTTAAGGATTATGAATGTGCCTGTGGTAAATATAAGAAAGTAAAACACTACGGAAAAAAATGTGAAAAATGTGGGGTAGAAATTCGGGAATCCATTGTTCGGCGTGAACGGATGGGTCACATTCGTTTAGCTACTCCGATTGTGCACATTTGAATGAGTAAGGAATTACCAAATCCATCCAAGATTTCGTTATTACTTGATGTTTCTTATAAGGAAGTTAACGAAGTTATTTATTTTGTTAACTATATTGTGCTTGATGCTGGTAATCCCGAAATCAATAAAGATATTTTTCATGCCAAAGAAATTGTTGATTTAACCAAGACTAAAAGTGATGGTCGGAAAAAAATTCAAAAGATTTTAAAGGTTATTGCTGGATTAATTAAGGATAAAACTTCTTTGGATTACGACCGAGCGATTCACTATTATGAATATTTAAATAATAGTAACATGCCATTTAGTATTCAAGAAGTATTCAACTTTATTACGCGTTATACTGGAATCAAGTTTGGCATTGGAGCAGAAGCTATTCAAACTTTATTAAAGAAAATTGATCTTGATAAAGAAATGGATGAAATCGAAAAATCCCTTCGTAATCAAGACAATTCCAGTGCCGAAGCTAAGAAAATTCTTCGACGTCTTGAATGTTTTAAGTGATTTAAATCTTCTGGTAACAAACCAGAATGAATGACGATGAATGTCATTCCAGTAACTCCTCCTGACACCAGACCAATTATTCAATTGGATGGGGGAAGATTTACTACTTCTGATATTAATGCTTTTTATCACCGGATTGTTATTCGGAATGACCGGTTAAACCGCATGTTACAAGAAAACGCTCCTGTCATTATTATCAATAATGAAAAGCGGATGTTGCAAGATGCAGTTGATGCGTTGTTTGATAACTCTTCAAGAAAAAAACCAAGTGTTGGTAAAGATCGTAGACCTTTAAAATCACTAAGTGATCACCTAAAAGGTAAACAAGGATTATTTAGACAAAACTTACTTGGTAAACGGGTTGACTATTCCGCACGGAGTGTTATTGTGATTGGTCCTGAATTAAAAATGTACCAAGTTGGAGTTCCTGCTTTCATTCTTTTAAAATTATTCAAAGGATTTATTATCCACGAATTAATTAAGAATACGGATGAAAATGGTATTGAAAAGAAGGCAATTTGTTCTAATGTCAAAGCTGCGGAAAAATTAATCTTAAAACAAGATGACCGCATTTGACCAATTCTTGAAAAAGTTGTAAAGGAACGACCAGTTTTATTAAACCGTGCTCCAACTTTACACCGGTTAGGTATTCAAGCATTTGAACCAAAAATTATTAACGGGAAAGCAATTCAATTACACCCATTAGTAACTACTGCGTTTAACGCCGACTTCGATGGTGACCAAATGGCAATTCACTTACCACTAACTAACGAAGCGATTGCTGAAGCACGCAGTATCATGTTAGCATCTAAGCATATTTTGGGTCCGAAGGATGGGAAACCAATTGTTACTCCAACCCAAGACGTCATCATTGGTAACTATTATTTATCAATTGAAAAACAAGGTGTGAAAGGTGAAGGAGCCATCTTTGCTACTCCTGATGAAGCAATTATGGCATACCAACTAGGTAAAGTGGATTTGCATGCGATGATTGGAATTCCAACGAAAGCTTATCCAAAGAAGAAATTCCCAAAGGAAGGTTTAATTTTAACCAACGTTGGTAAGATTATTATCAATAATGCTTTACCAGAAGACATGACCTTCTTAAATGAAGTTGGTCACTTTGAAGAATATGATCCAAAGTTAATCATTGGTTATGATGAAAACTTTAGAGAAATTGCAAAGAAGCATGAACCACAAAAACCATTTGATAAATCATGTCTAAGTGAAATCATTAATTTACTTTACTATAATTATCCATTAAAAGTAGTACCAGAAATTCTTGATAAGATTAAAGCAGTTGGTTTTAAATACTCTACTAAATCAAGTACCACTATTTCCATTTTTGATGTTCCTAACTATGAACAAAAGCAAAAATATTTTGCGGATGCTGATAAACAAGTTGCCCAATTGCAAGAATTCTATAAAGATGGAGCCATCACTGACGATGAACGTTATTCAAGAGTAATTAAGATTTGAACTGATGTTAAGAATAAAGTTAGTGATGATATTAAGAAAGAAATTTCTAAACCTGAATATATTGATAACTCCATTGTCCGCATGGCTAACTCAGGTGCACGTGGTAACATTTCCAACTTTACCCAATTAAGTGGAATGCGGGGTTTAATGTCTAAATCTTATAACTACGACCAAAAAACCGAAAATAAGATTATTCGGGATACCATTGAAATTCCAATTAAACACTCCTTTATCGAAGGATTAACCGTAAGTGAATACTTCAATTCATCCTATGGAGCACGCAAGGGAATGGCAGATATTGCCATGAAGACTAGTAAGTCTGGTTACATGACCAGAAAATTAGTTGATGCAGGGCAAGAAATTGTTATTAACCAAGTTGACTGTGGTACTACGACGGGGATGGTAGTACGAGAAATCATTGATTCTAAGCAAGGTACGATAATTGAAAAATTATACGACCGAATTTTAGACCGGTTTGCTGCCAAAGATATTTATAACCCAACCACTAAAGAACTAATTGTTAAAGGTGGGGAAATCATTGACCGTCACGTTGCAAAGGCAATTATTGATGCTGGTATTACCGAAGTTGAAATTCGTAGCGTCATTGCTTGTTCTTTACGCCATGGTATTTGCCAAAAGTGTTTTGGTAATGACTTAACTACCAAGAAACCAATTGCGGTTGGAGAAGCAATTGGGGTCATTGCTGCTCAATCAATTGGGGAACCTGGTACCCAATTAACCATGCGTACCTTCCACACTGGGGGTGTTGCGGGTGGTTCAAACATTACCCAAGGTTTTGAACGGTTAAAACAATTATTAAATGTCATTCCTCCAAAGCCATGGGAAAAAGCGGAAATCAGTGAAATTATTGGGGAAGTAACTAAAGTTGAAAATACTCCTACTTCCATCAAAGTTACCGTCAAAGGAATTACTGAAGAACGTACTTATGAACGACCATTTAGTTTAAGTGGTGGTCCTGTTCGGGTTAAAGAAGGAGATCATGTCAACTATGGGGACAAGATCTTTGATGGAGTAATTGATATTCGTGATTTGTTAAAAATTGCTGGTATTGAACGGGTTCGCATGTATTTCTTAAAGGAAATTCAAAAAGTTTATCGTTTACAAGGGATTGAAATTAGTGACCGTTACATCGAAGTAATTATTCGGCAATTAACTAACAAAGTACAAATTACTAATCCGCAAGATAGTGAATACTTCATTGGGCAAATTATTACCATTAACGAATACAACGAAGTATGTAAGAAATTGTTTGCTGAACACAAACAATTGCCAACTGCCATTAACTTAGTCTTTAGTATTGATGATGTACCAAGCTTAAGTGAAAGTTTCTTAAGTGCTGCATCATTCCAAGGCACCAAGAAAGTGCTTACTGATGCGGCAGTTCGTGGTCAAGTTGATCCATTACGGGGCTTAAAAGAAAACGTTATTTTAGGAAAATTGATTCCAGCTGGTACTGGATTAAAAGATAAAGAAACTATCTTACGGGAAGGTGAAGAAGCATACGCTGAAGAATATTAATTTTTTAACGCTTGCTTGTAATATAATAAGTAATATTTATTATTTGTAATTCAAATTTTTTGGAGAAAAAACATTATAACAATGCAAAACACATCGATGCAAACCATTAAGGGTGCAAGAGAAGAACGAAAGTGATATCTAGTGGATGCAAAGGGATTGCAACTTGGTCGGTTAGCAGTAGTGATTGCTGACCTTTTAAGGGGTAAAGAAAAACCCACCTTTACCTACAACCAAGATTGCGGTGACTTTGTAGTTGTTATCAACAGTAAGGACATGATTCTTACTGGCAATAAGGAACAAAATGAAATTTGATATAACCACTCTGGTTATATTAAAGTAGGGCTACGGGCTCGCAATGGTAAAACCATGTTGAATCACTATTCAAACGAACTATTACGTCGCAGCGTATGGGGAATGCTACCAAAGAATAAACTATCAAGAGCATTACTAAAGAAGTTATACATTTTCACGGATGAAAATCATAACAAAATGGCACAAAAGCCAATCCCATATGCAGTTGATGCAAGAACAGAAATGAAGGACTAATTAAGTTATGGAAAAAGTTGAATATAAAGGTCTTGGCCGTCGCAAAAGTTCGACCGCTAGAGTAAAAATGGTACCTGGTTCAGGTAAGATTTTAGTTAACAATCAAACTCCTGAAACCTACTTTCCTAACCCATTAGTAATTCAAGGGATGGAATTACCATTAGTAACAACCGACAATCTAAAAAAATTTGATATTTTTGTTAAAGTTGAAGGCGGAGGTTTTTCTGGTCAAGCTGGTGCAATTAGATTAGGAATTGCACGGGCATTATTGGCTTACGATGAACAACTTCGCAAACAACTAAAACTTCAAAAATTATTAACTAGAGATTCCAGAGTGAAAGAACGCAAGAAATTCGGACACTATGGTGCTCGTGTAAGCCCACAATTTACTAAACGGTAATTATTTTCAATTAATAAAGAAAAGAGTGTTATTCATAACGCTCTTTTTTTTAACAAAAAAGGAGAAAAACAATGATGAAAATTATTCATTGTAACAATAATATTGAAGTCGGAGAAGTAGCAGCTGATTACGTGGCAAAATTATTATTAACTAAAAATAATGCTATTTTAGGTTTGCCAACTGGATCTACTCCGATTCCTATGTACAAAAAAATAGTTAGTTGATCAAAACTAACTAACTTTAATTGAGATAAAGTTAATACTTTTAATTTAGACGAATACTATAATTTATCTTCATTATATGCTAATCAATCATATGCCCATTTTATGGACGAAAACCTCTTTGATTTCATCAATATTGAAAAAGGAAACATCCATTTTCCTTACCACCAAGGTATGAATGAATTAGACATTAGTAATTACGATAGTCTTATTAGTAGCATGGGTGGATTAGATTTGACGATTTTAGGGGTTGGAACTGATGGACACATCGCGTTTAATGAACCAGGTTCTGAATTAAATAGCATTACAAGATTAGTTAAACTATCCTATCAAACTCGTAAAGACAATTCGCGATTTTTTAATGATGACATTAAAAATGTTCCCGAATTTGCAGTTACCATGGGATTAGAAACGATTTTAAAATCCAAGCGGATTTTATTATTAGTAAGTGGGGAAAGCAAAAAAGAGGCCTTAATGCACTTATTAGAGGCAAAAGAATTTGATCCAAACTGACCTGTAACCAGTTTAATTGATGCAAAAGAATTAATCCTTATTACTGATTTAGATACTAACATTAATAAATAACTAAATGAATTAAAGAAAAAACACATTTACTTTTTTTATTTATTTTCTAAATAAGCCCCCAATTAAATAGTTTATTTTAAAGGAAATTAGTTTTAAATCGGTATTTTTATGCTTTTTTCCCAGCATATTTTTTAAGTAAGATATTTGGGTTATTTTTTACCATAATTATTATAAAAATACCTTATAATAAAATCCTTACCCATTTACATGGTAAGAGAAAGAATTTTATTTATGGAAAAGGAAAAACAAGTTTACACGAACGACAAGGAAAAACACGTTTATACAAACAATAACGGTTGTCCAGTTGTTGACGATGATAACACTAAGACTGCTGGTCCAAAAGGTCCTGCATTACTTGAAGATTATCAATTCGTTGAAAAGTTAGCCCACTTTGACCGGGAAAGAATTCCTGAAAGAGTGGTTCACGCTGTCGGTGGCGGAGCATTTGGTTATTTTGTAGCCACAAACACTGAAGAAATCAAGAAATACACGTACGCAAAAGTATTTACTGAAGCAAAGCCAGTTGAAGTATTTGCACGGTTCTCAACTGTTGCTGGTAGTAGAGGTTCTAGTGATGAAGTAAGAGACCCACGTGGTTTTGCTATTCGGCTATATACTACAGAAGGAAACCTAGATATTGTTGGTAACAACACCCCAGTTTTCTTCATTCGGGATGCTAAGAAGTTCCCAGACTTCATTCACACCCAAAAGATGGATCCAAAGACTGACTGCAAGAACCCAGACGCTCAATGAGACTTCTGAGGTCTATGCCCTGAATCTTTACACCAAGTATTTATTCTATTTAGTAACCGGGGTATCCCTTATGGTTTCAGACACATGCACGGTTATGGAACCCACACCTTTACCTTCATTAATGATAAGAACGAACGGTTCTTCATTAAGTATCACTGAAGATGTCAACAAGGAATTCGCAACTTGAACAAAGAAGAACAAGCAAGAATTCCTGGTGAAAATCCACAATTTGCAAAGCAAGATTTATATGATGCAATTGCAAGAGGCGATTATCCAAAGTGAAAACTTTGCATCCAAGTAATGACGGAAGAACAAGCTAAGAATTACCGTTACAACATTTTTGATGCAACTAAAGTTTGATCACACAAAGACTTCCCACTAATTGAAGTTGGAGAAATGGTATTAAACCGCAACCCAGAAAACTACTTTGAATCAGTTGAACAAGCTGGACTAAGTCCTGCTAATATTGTTCCAGGTATTGGTTTTAGTAGCGACAAGATGTTACAAGGAAGACTATTCTCTTACAGTGACACTCAACGTTACCGGATTGGTCCAAACTACATGCAACTAGATGTTAACCGTCCACATGGTTGCCCAATTTACAATTACATGGCTGACGGCCCAATGGCAAACAATTCTCACCTACATGATGGAATCAATTATCAACCAAACAGTCTAGCTAACTACGAATTTAAGCCATATGATGACTTATCAGCTGAAATTGAAGAAAAGTTTACGCCAGGTTATTATGACCAAGATGAAGACTATTACTCACAACCAAGAGCATTCATCCAAGTTCTAAAGAGACAAGGTGGAACTGAATATCAAGATTTCGTTGATAACATTTCTGGTAGTTTGAAACTAGCACGTAAGCAAAGCATTGTAAGAATGCTAGATCACTTTGCCAAGGTTGATCCAAACTTTGCAGCAGACGTTAAGAAAGCAATGAATTGATGCGAATGCTGTGGTGGATCTGGCAAGTGCGAATGCGGTCAATGCAAGTGCTGCAAATAATTGCTTCCCATTAAATAATTAATTAACTTAATATTTTTTAAACAAGTAAAAAAGAACACTTCGAAACGAGGTGTTCTTTTTATATCATTTTTTTGGTAAAAATGCTTAGAAAAATCTTGCTATTTTGATATTTTTTTAGTTTGGTGAACCAGGGAACTTGTTTATATAAAATAATAGGTACTTTAAATTAAAAAAACTAACCTAAAAATTATGAAAAATAAGAAAAAAATTTGAAAGATTGTTAGTGCCATGACTGCAGTTGTTGCACTATCTTGTGTTGTGCCAGCTTGTGTAGTTTCTTGTGGATCTTCGGCAAATGCTAGTTCAACTACTCCAACTATTGCTAATCCAACTACAAATGAATCAGATTTAGTAACTACTAGTGTTAGTGGTGATAGCACGGTGCAAAGTGGTAAAAATGTCTCTAATTCCTATGAATATTTTTTTGATAGTAATGATCCAGCCGGATATTTACCATGATTTAATTTTGTTTACTTAAATAAGCAAAATAGTACTTATACGATTTCCCTTTCGACTAATTCTAATAGCTATACATACCAATGATACCAGGTGCCAGTTAGTACTTTATATAGTGAGTTTGGGATTGCTGATGATAATTTATATAAGGCAATTAGTACTAATTATCCTGCGGCTGTTAAAGCGAACGCTAGTGGGGTGTCATTTCTTGCGTCATTAGTATCAGGTTCAACAGCGGTGTCAGATGTAACTGCTCCGACATTTGCGATGTTTACTCCGCATCCACTTGCCAGTTCAACTGCTATTCCAAATGCCACTAAACCTACTTATCAATTTAAGTATGGAACAACTTTAGATGATGCCATTTATTTTTGCAAAATTACCAATGGGACTAACACGTTTTATTCCCAAGTAACATGACTGCAAGCAAAAACTCCCTCTAATCCCTTAGATGTTTCATCATACAGTATGAGTGCTAGTTCTGATCAAAATAAAAATCAAGAAAATCCAATTAATGATTCCTTAAGTATTACCAATAACACTAACGTAACACTAAATTTATCAATGGCTGATAGCAGTAATAATGAAATGACCAGTGATGATTTTGCTAAAGAAAATTATTATGCTTTATATATCTTTGATGTTTTTAGTGAATTAACATCAACTAATATCTACCAAATTTTTAATTTAAATAATAGTAGTGCTTGAAATTATACATTTAATGCTAGCACTTTAAACAGCGGAGTATCAGTGGCTATTTTGAATCAAAATGGTCAAATTATGGCTCCTAATTCAGCTAATAGTAGTTATCTAACAATGGATATTACTAATAATGATCCACTAAATTTAGCTAATGCTCAAGTCTCATTAAGTACCACTGCATCAAGCACCCCAGTAACTAATTCTATTGGCGAAAGTGCAAATGAAATTAAAGTCAAACCTAATACCAAACTTACTTTTACTTTAAATATTGACAAGTTTGACTCCAATGATTTTAAGAATACTGATTATTACATTGAATGATACGTGCAAAATAATACTACCTACGCTGATGAAATTTACAGTATTGTTCCCTTATCACAAGCATCTTCATGAACATATAGTTTTAACGCCCCAAGTGGAATAAGTAATTTTTCCATAGTTATTACTAATGGATCAAGTTTAATAAATTTAAATTTAACTAACAGTAATTGAATAATTAATGCTTCTAGTGCTTCGACTAGTTCCAGCAGCAATTCATAATTAATAAATAAAATTAATGCTTTTATATAACAAAATATAACGTCTTTGCAAGCGTTATATTTTTTAGTAAATTAAATGATAATTAATTGAACTTAATGGTAAAAAATAAGTATTTTATGAAGATAATAACTAAGTAATTTTAAATATTTCTAAAATCACTATTTATTTTATTTAAAAATAAAGTGTTTTTATAAAATTAAAATACGTAGTTAAAAATATAAAAATAATAAATTATGAAAAATAAAAGAAAAATTTGAAAGATTATTGGTGGAATGGCAGGAATAGTTACCATTGCATGTATTATTCCTGCGTGTGTAGTGTCATGTGGATCATCGACTAACCCACCTACTAGTACCACTAATCCTAATCCAGCAACAAACGATGCCAATTTAGTATCCACCAGTGTTAATGGTAATGCAACGCAAGAAGATACTAAAAATGGTTCAACTAGTTCTACTTATTTTTATGGAGAAGCTAATAGTACGGTCAGCATCCCTTGATTTAATTTCTATTATTTGAATAAACCAAATACTAATTACACAATTTCACTTTCAACTGATTCTAATCTTTATAGTTATCAATGATATCAAGTACCTATTAAAACTATTTATAGCGATTTTGGAATTGCAGCTGATAATTTTTATGTGGCAACAGCTAAAAGCTATCCTAGTTCTATTAAAGCAAATGAAAGTGCCATTTCCTTTCTTACTTCGTTAGCAATCAATTCAAATATGATTAATGGTGCGAATTCACCTACTTACCAATTCAAATATGGTGTAACGTTAGATGACGCAATTTATTTTTGCAGAATTATCAACGGTAATAATAGCATTTATTCCCAAGTAACTTGATTGCAAGCAAAAACTCCCTTTAATCCATTAGATGTTTCATCTTACACGTTAGCAGTTACTTCCAATAATGGCCAAAATCAAGAAAGCACTAACACTAACACCATAAATATAACTAATAATACGAAAGTTTCATTAAATTTATCAGTGGCTGATTCGAATAATTATGAAATGACAAGTGATAATTTTACAAATGAAAATTATTATGCTTTATATACTTTTAATGTTTGCAGTCAATTAGATTCAGCAAATGAATATCAAGTATTTGACTTAAGTAATAGTAATGCATGAAATTATACTTATAATGTAAATATTTTAAATAATGGTGTATCAGTTGCTATTTTGAATCGAAATGGACAAATTATTGCCCCTAATTCAGCTGATGATAGTTATATAACTATGAATATAAGTAATGATGATCCATTAAATTTATCTAATACCAGTATCTCTTTATCAACTACTGCTAAAACAGTTGCTACCACAAATTCATTTGGTGAAAATGCTTACCAAATTAATGTTAAACCAGGTACTAAACTTACTTTTACACTAAACATTAATAAATTAACTTATAAAGATTTTGCTAATAGTGATTACTACATTAATTGGTATGTCCAAAATCCAAATACGTTTCAAGATGAATTAGAAAGCATTGTTTTATTGTCAAATGCGTCATCTTGAACATTTACTTTTAATGCACCAAGTGGACAAAGTGATTTTTCAATTGGAATTGAAAATGGTTCTACTCCAATTGTTCTATCAGACCTTAACGCTTCATATATTATTGACGCAACTAATTAAAAGATAAAGTATTTATTCACAATAAACAACCAAATATAACGCCATTAAAGCGTTATAATTTTTAGTTAACTTTGATTATATTTAAGTAAGTTTAATGACAAAAATCAGGTATTTTATTAAGAGAATAACCAAGTAATTTTAAATTTTTCTAAAATCACTATTTATTTTATTTAAAAATAAGTTGTTTTTATAAAATTAAAATACGTAGTTAAAAATATAAAAATAATAAATTATGAAAAATAAAAGAAAAATTTGAAAGATTATTGGTGGCTTAGCAGGAATAGCTACCATTGCATGTATTATTCCTGCGTGTGTAGTGTCATGTGGTTCAAGTTCAACAGATGATACAAACTCAAATGCTAATTCTTCTTCATCATCTTCAACGTCAACTACTAACAATCCAAATCCTAAAACAAATGATGTTGGTTTAATTGCAACTAATGTTGATGGAGCTGCAACACTACAAACTATTAATAGCAATCAAACTGGTAATTATTCTACTAGTGACCTTCTATTTAATTATCAAGAAGACTTAACATTTCCTTGAGTATCTTGTTACTATTTAAATGAAACAAATAGTAAATATACAATTTCATTAAGCACTGATTCTAATATGTATACTTATCAATGGTACCAAGTACCAGTTACAAGTTTATATAACGTCTTTGGTAGCGAAATTGTTAAGTCTACTCTAAGTATTTATAATAGTCAAAGTACATTGCCAGTAAAAGCAAGTGGTATTAATTTTATGATTGCATTAGCTAAACAATCAAATGCAATTGCTAATGCAACTAGTTCTACTTATCAATTTAATTATGGTGCAATGTTAAACGATGCCATTTACTTTTGCAAAATAAATAATGGTAATAATACTTTTTATTCCGAAGTAACTTGACTACAACAAAAAGATCCCACTAATACTTTAGGTAATACAACTTATGGCATCAATGAATTGGTTAATAATGGTCAAAGTATTACCACCATTGAAAGTACAGGTAAAGATACTTATATTAGCAGTACTGTAATTCCAAATAACACGAAAATTGATTTTAATTTAAGCATGCTAAATGGTAATAATGAACCATTAAGTTATCAAGACTTTAATGATACTAATCCATATTATATTCTTTACAACTTTAACTGAAATGGGGGTTATTATTCAAATACGATTGAAGGAGTAAATCCGGCTCCAGTTTATTTAGCAACGAATTTAAGTAATATGGATGCATGAAACCAAAGTATTACCTGAAACACATCATATGCAGACATGGAAGCTGTAATTCTTAATCAAAATGGGCAAATATTAAATTTAGATTCAATTTCTAATTCCAACAGTAATGAATTTGAAGTTGGTGTTAAAAACTATGATCCATTAAAGATTGCGAATGCAAAGTGTACAGTTAATACTTCCCTTAAAGCAACTACTAATTCTGATGTACAAGAAGTATATAACGTTAAAGTTAATTCCCAACTTACTTTTACTTTAAAAATTAATAATTTTGATGTTAGTGATTTTACCAATACTGATTACTACATAATATGAAGTTTACAAAGTGATGAAACTGAATCTAGTTCAGTTTATAATCAAACTGAAATTATCAAAATGCTTCCATTGTCAAATGAAAATGCTTGAGCATTTACAATAACAGTTCCAGCAGGTAAATATTATTTTAATGTTGGAGTTTATAATGGTCTATATCCACTATATCAAAATCCAAATGCCATTATTAATGCAAGTAATTAGATAAATTAATTAAGTTATTTATTCTTTTCTAGTTTGCAATCATTACCAAGATAATGCTCAAAAAAGCATTATCTTTTTTGTGCCAGGTGTTTTTGCAGTAAATAAAAATCTTAATTAGTTGATTTATAATTAAACTGGAAGGAAATTTTAAAAAATTATATTTATGAAAAATAATAAAAAGAAAATTTGGAAAATTATCGGTGCGACTTTTGGAGTAGCAGCAATTTGTTGTATTATTCCTGCGTGTGTAGTATCATGTGGATCATCATCAACCCCAACAAGTAATATTATCACAGGTAATAATTTAGTAGGAACTAACGTCAGTTCCAATACAGCTACTGTTACACAAAGTTCATTTAACCAAATGATGCAATCAATTGATGGACAAGGTTTATCTAGCCAAGATAGTTCTGAAATGAACTCAGTCTATAGTATTTGACAATCTTCAACTGCTAATCAAGCTAGTTACACATTTTCTTTAAATCAAAACATCACGGGTACTTACACGTGATATAGTCTTAATTCTAGCAGTTCTGGTTCATATGCACCAAGTGGAACAAATGGTTATACTGAAGCAGTTGCTAATTTAATTAATCAAAATGGTACTGTATTGGGAACTGGTCAAACATATACTTGAAATGGTGCCATTACTGGCAGTGATATGTTTGTGTGTGAAATTAGTAACAGTACTGGTACATATTATTCAAAAGTAATTTGAATTTGAACCTCTGCAACTGCTACAACTAATTCTTCAAACAGTTCATCAGGTTCAACAAGTTCATCTTCACAAGCTAATAATCCATTAGCAATTAGTGACTATGCATTAAGTACTTCAAGTGATGCTACTTCAGTTACTACAAATGGATATACTGACATTGAAGCAAGTAATGGAGGAAAAGTGAGTTTTACTCTTTCGCTTTATTCAAGTAGTGGTGGTAATTTAACTGCTTCAAGTTTTAGTAGTGGCGAATACTATGTTGAATATGTTTTTAATAATCCAAATAATTATTCCCAAACTGTTACCTCCAACCAACTTGATTTAAGTCAATCTTCTTCTTGAAGTTATACTTTTGATGTTACTCCAGGTTTATGAAATGTAAGTGTAAATATTTACAATTCAAATGGTAATGTAGTTTATACAACTAGTGGAAATGCCATTAGTAACAATGGTACTAGTTACCAAGTTGTGTGTCAATATGCAACAATTGCTTGAAATCCAAGTGCAGTTCAATATGGTGGTTCTTCCACCATTGAACTTACTGCAGGTACTTCGTATTGAACTAATGCTAATTATTACTGACAAGTATCAAGCGATAATGGTAAATCGTGAACTAACATCCCTAATCAAACTGGTGAACTAACTTCTTTAACTTCACTTGCTAATGAAGCTTCATATACCGTTAATAAAGAAGAATCAAATAATAATTCTTATCGTTTAGAAATAGTTGATGCAAATAATCCAAGTGAACTATTCTATTCCAATGTTTTAAGTGCTAATGATGATTTAGTTACTCCTACCATTAGTTTTACTAATAGTACTTATCAAAATGAATTTACTTCTAGTAAAACTTGAGGAGCATTAGTGTCAACTACTCCAGCTAGTGTTGACTTAACTATTTCGTTAAGTCAATTTGGTAGTGCTACCACCAACTCTAAATTGCTGAGCGAATTAAGTGGAACGATTTACATCACCAACCAAGATTATTCTAATCTTCAAATCGGTTCTTATGAACTTAGCACTTTTAATAGTTTAAGCTCATACTATGATGCTAAAACAAATTCCATTGTGTTACCAATTAGTACAAGTGATTTAGTTAATTTTGAAAATAATGTAATTTCAGAATATAACAGTAATTACGGCACGACTAGCACTGAATGAGAACCAATTTCAATCTATTTAAGTATGAGTCAAAATGGCAATAGCATTGACACTAACACCCTTACTTTTACTCCTGAACAAGCATCAATTAATTTAAGTAGCACTAATTATTTTAATCTTGTTAAAGGCACTTATTATTGTACTTATGGTCAAAAAGTAACTTTGGATTCAAGTAATTCTTCTTTATCATTCCCATCAACAACTACTTATACTTGGCAATCTAGTACTAATGGTACGACTTGAACAAATGTTGATAATGCTACTGGCCCATCCTTACAAGTTACGTTAGATAGTAACATTTACTACCGAATGGTTGCAGGCGAAACCCAAATGGGAGCAGTGCAAATTGTAAGTAATGTTATTCACTTTGATCCAAGTGTACCAACAGGAAAAATCCAATTCGTTGCAACTCCTACTAATTCAACTAACTCACCTTCAGTTGATGTTGTAACTAATGATAACGCAATTGTTTTAAATGGTAATTTTACACAAAATGGAAATTCTTTAGTAAGCAGTAATGATGTACAAGTTACTTATCAATATCAAGTTAATGGTGGAACTTGAACAAATTATAATAATGGTAACCCACTAACTAGTCAATCATTATTGTGAAGTTATACCCCTAGTCAAACAGGAACGATTAATATTCGCTTAAAATATGTTTATAACTCAATTGTTTCTTATTCAAATACTTTAACTATTTACCAAATTGATCCAACTATAGTGCCAGTTAGTGGCTTAAACTCCAATGATAATGCTAATGATTACATTAAGCAAAATGGTAATACATATACATATAATTATGGTAGTAATGCTTGTTTAACATTATCTAATCCTGCTTTAACTAGACAAAGTTTGTATTCAATTTATTCAATAACTTGATACGAAGAAGGTGTTTCAACACCATTGGCTACCTACTATTCAAATGAAAACATTGGCAATACTTATTTTGATTATCCGTATTGTCCATTCTCTGTTACAAATGGGGGAGAATACTATGCCAAAATTACTTGAACTAATAATGATGTTGGCACTACTCAACAAACTACTACCACTAATCCAATAACAATTGATTCAAGTAATAATAGTAATTATGTTATTAACATTACATTAAATAACGCTAATGCAATAAATAGCGATTTTTACATGCAAGATAGTGGTGGAGCCAATGAATACTATTTCTTAAATAGTTATAATCTTTGAATGTATGCTGACAATCAAGGAAACGGAACTAATATACAAACTTACCCATCGTTAAGTTTAAACATTTATCAAAATGGTCAAGCATTATCAGCTACCTATAAAGACTTTAATACTAACAGTAATGAATATAAGGTGAACTGATATGTTTCATTCTATAATGCTAAGCAATGATCATCATTAGCTAGTTACAATACAATTTACTCATCAATTTATAAAGCAATGAATAAAAATGCGGGTGGAGAAAATAATAAATATAGTTTACCTGTCGAAAATGGATTATTGAATTCCACTAGTTCGTGAACATTAAAAGAATTCTTTCCACTTACTTCTCAATGAATTAATAATTACAACTATGATTATGAAAATGGCTATGGTGGTGTTGAAGTAGTTCCTTCGACTATTGATGGTATTAATACTTCATCAATTACTAACATGCGGATTTGTGCTCAAGTAACTACTCCATACGCTAGTTATTATTCTAACTATTATTACATGAACATCCCTGGTCCTACTTATACTGTTGATTAATTGTTTTCCCTTACCTCCTTTAATTTAATCGTAATAAAATAAACATTTCCCATTAAAGAATTAACTTGGTTTTTCAAATCAGGTTAATTTTTTATTTGTTTGTGTGTTAGTAAATAATCATAAATAATAATTGCTTAACTTGCTTTTGCTGAGATTAATATTTAATTTATTTGTTTTTATATAAAATTAAAGTGATAGGTGTAAATAAGATGATGTGATTACAATATTATGGCAAAAGTTGCTTTTGCTTTTATGATGATAATTGTGGAATTTTAATTAATCCTGATCTATCCCAAACTAGTTTAGATTACGTATTACTAAATAAAAATAAAATTGATTTAATTTTATTAACGAAATACAGCAAAAAAATGTTTTCTGATGCATTATTACTATTAAATGAAACGGATGCAAAGGTAATTTGCGGTCAAGGAATGGTTGACTTATTAGTTAATAATGGAATTGAACGCAATCGGATTGAACCAGTTTATGTTGGTCAATTCTACGGTCATTTTGGTAACAAGATTTTAATCAAATTTGTCCCAAGTATTTCTAATTCAAATTTACCTGGTACACTAGCCATGGGAGCAGTCATTGACATTAATGGGGTCAAGATTTACTATGATGGATACACTGCTTACTACAGTGATTTAAAGTTACTAAAAGAATACAACATTGATTATGCATTAATTAGTATGGGTCAATGAACTAGTAAGGATATTGCTGAAGTATTTAAAACGTTGCAAGACATTAAACCTAAATACTTCATTCCAATGCAATATCATGAAATTGAAAAGGAATATGTGACAGCATTTAGAGACACATTACTAAAGCAAAATGAATTGCACATTGTCCCAATTGTGCTAGATCCATGTAGCCGAATCATCATTAAGCAATAATTAAATAAATAACTAAGAAAAAATTAACTTTCTAAAATGAGAGTTAATTTTTTTATTGTCATTATGCACATTATTTTTCTATTCATTATTAGTATAAAAGTTTACTAAAAATCTTACTTATTAAAAATCCTCATTAATTTATAAAGCAAAGAAAAAAATATGAGTTTTAAGGCTCATATTTTCTTTAATTTTGATTAATGATTATTTATTAAAATCTTTGCAATAATTAATTAATAGTTGGTTAGCAGCAGCTTGGGCATTTGTTTCCCCACTACCATTTGCACTAAATGCTTGTTCACATCCCGTTACGCACACAGTACAATTAGATTGTTTCTTATCATAATGATAGATGCATAAAGTAAAGAAGTCATTCTTATTTAATTCATGAACTAAACTAGTTGCTTTAACTTTTGCTCATGCAATCTTCTTTAATTCGTCTTCATTAACAAACGGTAAACCAAGTTGGGTTTGGACATGACTAAATAAGGATGCTAATTCTTTATGATTATGGTCCTTTAAATCTAATGGCATACGATTTTTATCGTGATAATAAGTTAAGAATTGCATAATTGATGCATTTTTAGCATCTTCTTTCTTTTCACTCTTGGATGCAAAGCAATATTTAAATTTGCCAACAAAGCTAACGCAATATCAATAATATTGATCTTTTAAAAAGAACGTACCAACATTTAATTGATGTTCAGTGCAAATTTGGTTAAATTGGTTAATTGGATTCTTATTTAAATTAATCGTAGTCCAAATGTCTTTTAGATTTACATCATCATCAGCATATTTACCAAATAGGTCAATATATGAGTAATATAAATAACTATACAATTCGCCTAAATTTTGGTGATGATAAGTGACAAATCTTGGACAGGTAATTTCTAACGTTAAATTTTTGCCGTAATTAGAAGTTAATAAATAATTTCAATCTAGTTCGTTATAATCCATGAACAATGGATTATTTAATGAGTGATCATAGTAGATTAATTTTTTAAAAGCAGTTAATAATTTATGTTGGTCATGAGCCACATCATTGTCCATGGCATCAATTAAGCAATAAACAAAATCAATTTTATTTTCATCGTCATTTGGTAAATACTTAGCTAAACCAAGTTTATTTAATTGATTGACTCAATATCTATTCTTACCAATTCGACTTAAAAAATCATCATAATATTCTTGTTGTTCTTGCTTATTAATTTGCTTATCATTAGCAATTACTAATTGCAATAGTGATTTAAAAATTTCTTGACCATTATTGATGGCTTGTTGTGAATAAGGTTTGTTAGCATTAAATAGATTAACTAATAATTGCTTTTTGGTAAATGGAAAGCAAATAATGGTTTCTACTTTTTCAATATCATCGTTTCTAAGCATAATAATCAAAATTAAATTCCTTTCTTACTCCTAAAATTGTGTCTACAACGTGCTTAACTTCATCAGTGCATTGTTTCTTTTGGTCAAAATAAACTGCACAAATAAGTAATGGGAAAATGTTAGCAACATCAAAATATTCTTGCCGTTCATTTTCATCATCAGGACTAGGAAATAGTTTAATTTGGTACGTATCAAATTCTAAGTCAACCATTAGTTGGTGTCATTTGGCATAAAATTTAGTTTTAATTTCATTCGCTTGTTCATTAGTTAATTTACCTTCTTTAACTAAAGCATCAACTTCATCCATGATAATGGCGTTACCAATATAATTTGGTAGGTTGTGGTCATAACCAGTTTTCTTATATCAATATCAAACTGTAGTAAATGCTTGTTTAAGAAGATCTTTATCAAGAAAACTATAACCAATTGTTTTTTCAATGTTAGCAATTGGTAATTCATCTCATTCCATTTAATTCTCCTTTTTAACTGTCATGTAATTTCAGTATCTTAAATTAATTATAAATTGTTATAAGTTATTTAACTTAAGATAGATAAGAAAAAATATGAGACTTTTTTGCATCTCATATTTATTCTTGTCAGGTTTTGTAAAATGGATATTAGCAAGTATAGTGCTTAATTAGTAATTCACAGGTTTTAGTTAATGCATTAATTTCATTAGTACCATTGGCACTAAAAGCAACCGGACATTTTGCAATAATCAACGTACATTTAGTTTGATTTTTTCTTGATTGAAAAATTGATCAAGTAAAAATATTGTCATCATTTAATTCCGCTTTTAAGTGGTTTGCTTTCTTATTCTTGAAGTCAAATTTTAATGCGTTGTTAGTTGGAAAAATTTCAAAATCTAAAGAAATTTTGATTCAATTAAAAGCGTTTCATATTGTAAGATGAATATTATCATTTGTTGATAATTGATTGCTCATTGGTTTTTGGTAGAATTTTAAAAATTCAATCACGGCTTGTTTTTTAGCTTCTTCTTTCTTTTCGCTGCGAGCAAAGCAAGCATATTCAAACTTATCAACCATTACTAAACAATATCAATAGTATTCATCATGCAAGTATAAATAGCCCGTACTTAATGATTTAGCAGTTGTAATTTCTTCAAATTGGGCAATTAAATCTTGATTAAAATCAACATTGGAAAATAAATCTTTATATCTTTCATCATTATCAAATGATTTTTCGGTTACATCAATAAAGCAATGATAAAGATAAGAATATAATTCAAGAGCATCTTGTTCATAATAAGTAGTCAATAATGAAGAATTAATTTCCATGATGAGATTTTTGCAACATGGAGTTCTTCGGGTAGCAAAATCTCAATCGACTTTAAAAAATTGATCTAAATAATCAGCATGATCATGATTCTTAATTGCTTCTTTTCAATAAGCAAAATAAGTTAATTTGCTAAAAGTAATTTCAATTGCTTGTTGATTCAACTTACTATCAAGAGCAATTGCGTTAAATAATAAAAAAACAAATTGGTATACTAATTTTGCGTTATTTAAATCATTTCCATCAAATGGTAAGTATTTTGTTAGTCCTAACCGTTTAAATTGATAATAAAAAAATGGTTCATCTTGCAATAATCATTCTTTTCGATAATTAAAAATTTCTTGTTGTTCCATCGAAGTTGAATTAGAAACAGGCAACACTTTATCAATTAAATCATGTAAGGTATTTTCGAATATTATTTCACCATCAATTAATCATTGATGATTAATTTGCGAATCTTTATTAAACAAATTAACTAATAATTGCTTATCTTTAAAATGATAGCAAATTATTTGTTCAATTTCTTCAATTGCTTGGTTATTAAGCATTTTGTTTTTCTTCCTTTCCTTGCATTATTATTTTTGTTACGATCTCATTTACTTTATTGGTTCGTACTTGGTTTTGATCAAAATAAACTGCACACACAAGTAAGGGGAAAATATTACCTAAATCATAATAATCTTGTCTAGGATTAATTCCATCTTTACTACTTTTAATAATGTAATCATTAAAACCTAGTTTTTCTATGATGTCATGTCAAGCAACGTAATAAAGTTTATTTATTTCATTAAATTCCTCATCGTTTAGTTGCTTGTGATTGTGCAAATATTTAAGTTGGGCTTTAATAATCGCATTTCCAATAAAGTATGGTAAATTATGGTCATGACCAGTTTTATCATATCAATACCACGTTGAAGTAAATGCTTGTCTTAGCAAGTCTTTATTTTTAAATTCATAGCCAATTACTTGTTCAATTTTGGTAATTGGTAGTTCTTCTCAAGTCATTTTTCTTTTCCTTTCACCTCCTTCATGGGGGTGAAATTAATTATAACAAATAAAAATAAAAAAATATGAAGCAATTAACTTCATATTTTCTCTTCGTGATTTCTTTATTTATTTATGAATAATGCGGTACATTCGTTGCAAGAATAAATTAGAAATAAATCGCAGTTTTGATTTATCTTTTTCAAGTAATGCTGGAGGATTAGCAACTGGCTTAATAAATTCATCCATTAATTCTTGGACTTTTTTATCAGTATCTTTCTTTTCCTTAGCATTTGCAGTTTTAAAGTATGTATTAATTAATCTAATATCCATGACGTATTTGATACCAGCAAATTCATCGTCGTGAATGCCAGCATCTTTTTGCAACTTATCAATGGCATAAATTGCCTTTAAAGAATTTTGGTGTTGTTCTTCTTTGCATACATCAGTTAATAAATATCAGTCATGACCCATGATGTTGTAGTTATAGTATGAATCAAGGAAGCACGGTGTTTTTGCATAATAAACTCAAAATGGATAAACCACCATATCTTCGTAAAACCGAATATCTTTGGTATATTCATAGTTTTGAGTAATTAGATCGCGAACCTTTTGGTAAATACTTTTTGCCACAAAAATACCAGTGACAAATGAATAAGGAGTTTTGGTAACAAAAGTAGCAGCTTTGCTACCTTTATCATGATAAACGCCCACATCAACAATTTGTTTGCTTAAGGAGTGCATGATGTTTCGTCGCAACATCATAAAGTCATTCTTATTGTAGTGTTGAAAGAATTCTTTTAATGCAGGAGCGACAATTTCGTCCCGGTAATCAATAAAGATGATGTAATCATCATCTACTCATTTCAACATGTTGTTTCTTGCACACACTACTCCTTCTTGATTTTCATTAAGTATGTAATGAATTTCAAACCGCTTGCTTAAGCCAGCAACATATGCTCTTGAGTTATCAGTGCTATAGTCATCCCAAATGTAAATATTAATATCATCATTGCTAAAGCCTTGGGCTGATTCAAGTCCAATCATTAAATCCTTAATTTTTGTTTGGGCATTGTGTTCCACAATGACAATGCCTAATTTCTTTGGTTTCGCAACAGCATTAATATGCACTTCTTTATAAACTGGGATTGGTTCTTCGTTAGTTGGTGTTTGAGCAACTTGTGCTTCTTTTTCTTTATTTTGCAATGTTAAATCATCAGTTGGTTCTAATGGTACATGCTTATTTGTTTCTTCGTTTTTTTCATTAATGATGTTAGCAATGGTTTGATCATCACTAACTACGGGTAGATTTTCATCTTCATTATTAGTTACTATTTTAGTTTGCTTAGAATCTTGAACAACTGATGCAGTATTAGTTGGTTGGATATTATTAGCATCTAATGCTAAATTGGGTTGAGAATTAGTTGGTTGGTTTAATTGCTTATTTGGTTGTTTTTGCTTGCTATTAGGATTAACGTGACCATGGTGTTTCTTATTACTTTTCATTTTTCATTATTCCTTTGCAGATCATTAATTAATTTTGATTAATTTACATTAATTTAAGAGCAATGATTTGATAATTATAAAAATATTTTAAATATATTTAAGTGTTTAAATGATAAAAAAATAATGTACTGTTTAGCAAGTACATTATTTATCAATCTTAATTATGGAGGAGAGTAGCAGATTCGAACTGCTGGTACAAGGTTATTGTACGTTAGTTTTCGAGACTAATACCATCGACCACTCGGTCAACTCTCCAAATTGGCACGGTATGCCGGAATCGAACCGGCATTTAAAACTTAGGAGGTTTTTGTTCTATCCATTGAACTAATGCCGTATGGATTGTAAACATAATAATGATATTATACTTAAATTATTTTGCTGCTTATTTAAATATTTATTAAGGAAATAAAAAAACAAACATTATTTTAATAAAATAATAACCTATATATTGAATTTTGCAAGAAGGAAAATTAGCCATGAAATTAAAGAAATCAACTAAATTATGAATCGGTACAGTTGTTGGATTAAGTGCAATGACTGCATGTATAATTACCCCTGCTGTTTGTTGCACTAAAACTCAACCTGTGAGCAATAGTGCTACCAATGATGCGGTTGCTAATTCAGTAACAAATAGTAATACTGCTAGCACCAATTTAGTTGCAAATAGCAATAAAACAAACTCAACTGCTTCTTCTAACAATGCTAGTTTAGGTAATGCAAATACTTTGCCAACGAGCAATAATTCCCAAAGTTCAGTTGCTTCTGCAACTAATACTTTTAGTAGTCAAGCACCCACTCCAACTGCTTTTCAAATCACTGATTTATCAAGCTCTTCTTTAGCAAATGAAAGCACTTTTGCTTTTACTTGTCCTAATGGGAATGTTTTAAACTTAACTATTAATAATAGTAATGCTGGTACTTTAACCTTATTAGGATTTAGTGGAAGTATGAAAAACTCAGTATTGAATATTCCTAACATTGTAATTCACGATAATTCGTTTTATATTATCACGCAAATTAATGCTGGTGCTTTTTATGGTCAAGGATTAACCCAAGTTAACTTCAATACCAATTTACAATCGATTGGTGCCTTGGCATTTGCTAATAATGATTTAACAAGTTTAAGTTTTCCTAATGACTTGCAATCAATTGGTGATAAAGCTTTTATTAGTAACCAATTTCCACATGCTTATGCAGTATATTTACCTAACAATACTACTTGAAACAAAGATTGATTGAATTGCCCTTTTGGTTGTAAAGACAACATGAATAAATTAATGAATGGAATTCAATGAGTTATTCAAGGCACCGCTGCATATTGTTATCAACCTGATCAATATGCATGAGTAATTACTAGTTACAATGTTGATACTGCCTCCTCATCAAAGAACACTCAAGTCACTGATTCCCTTGATAAAACTGATTGGGAACGAGATCCAATTTCCAATGGCAGTCAACACTCTTATTCTTCAATTAGTTCTTTAGGTAATTTTAGTGATTTCACTTATGCTGAAGCAAATAATACTACTTTAAGTGATTTTTGTATTTACACCCAAAACCAATGAGGGGGAGTGGGATGAGTATTTTACTTTAATCCAAGTAATCATACTTTAAATTTATATATTCGCAATAATGATCAATATTTATTTGGAAATAGCGTAAGTTCTACTTTTAGTTTATCATTATGAGATCCTCATACAGGTTCTTATGATGTGAACTTGCAAAATATTAGTGCTTCTACCCAAACTTTAGCAACTACTAGTTGAACTTATCAT
This sequence comes from bacterium, assembly GCA_017645255.1. The sequence goes on along the minus strand of JAGCPI010000026.1, from coordinate 561 downwards.
GAAGGGGATGTATTAAGATTTGGTACAACTAATTTTCAATCTAGTTGTCGTGCTTATGTAGCATCCAATTTTAACAGTGACATGTTATATTCTAGTTCTCCTCTTTTTAATGGGGGAGTGCTTAATAAGTATATGAACCAAAGTTTTAACCCTAATCAACTAAATTATAGTGATTTAATGAATGATCCTAGTCAATGAAGTTATCCTTATAGTTTTACTGAAAAGCAACAATTACCAACTTATTTCACCATTAAGCCAACTGGTATTTATCATACTTTAGGTGTTACTAGTTTAAGTAATGTAAGTTATGCTCCAAGTAGTGGTGCACTTGATATTAGTGGTAATAGCCTACCAAACTTAAATTTTGGTATTTACATCAGTGGAAATAAGGTTGGATCATTTAGCACCAATAATGATGGGACTTTTAATGCTAGTTTAAACATTGGAACTGGCTATAATGCTAGCACCAACTTTACTATTCAATGTACTTCAACTGGAGTGATGGTACCTGAACCATACACTAGTCACTTACAAGGTTTTAATCCCAAATTAAGTTTAATT
>JAGCPI010000006.1 GCA_017645255.1 bacterium | reverse complement strand
TTTCGTCGAATGACGATACAATCCTTACAGATTGGTTTAACTGATGCTCTTACTTTCATCTTGTTATTCCTTATCTATTTATTTCTTGCGATATAGAATTCTTCCACGTGTTAAGTCGTATTCACTTAACTCAACGTCAACAGTATCACCAAGTAAAATTCTAATATGGTGCATGCGCATTTTACCTGATACGTGGGCTAAAACAATTTGTTTTTGTTGTAAATCAACGCCGTTGATCTTGGTAAGTTCAACCTTGAATTTATCACCAGAAATAATTTCTTTGATGATACCTTCAGCGATGATTTTATTCTTTGATTGAGATTCCAAATTTACCTCGTGTTAATAATTTTAGTTATTTAATATTTCGTAGCCATCTTCAGTGACTAAAAGCATGTTTTCGACATGGTCAACTGGTAGATGGTTGGATGCAATAACGTTTCAATCACGTACTGTATAATAGTGAGTACTTGCGGTCATAATCATAGGTTCAATACAAATCACCATATTTTTCCTTAAGATTGGACCCTTCCCAATTTCCCCATAATTATAAATATAGGGATCTTCGTGTAGTTTATTGCCACATCCATGACCCGTATAGTCAGGTAATAAGCAATACCCTTGTTTGGTAATATAATCGCAAATTGCATGGCCAATATCACCAACGTGATTACCAGCTTTTACTTGTTGCATACCTAAACGTAAGCTTTCTTCGCAAACAGCGACAATGCGCTTGTATGCTTCGCTAGCGTGGGGCATTAAATAGTTGAAAGCGGAATCACAAACGTGGTTGTTATAAGTCACACCGATATCAAACGTTACTTTGTCACCATCCTTTAACACGTAATTGTCTGGAATTCCATGAATAACGCAATCATTCACGGAAATACAAACGTGTTTAGGAAAGCCATACATCCCTAAAAAAGTAGATGAAGCATGTTGCGAGCGGATGAACTTATCAATAAGGTCATCAAGTTGTAACAAACTCCGATACGGATTTTTGTTTAATAATTGGATGATGTAGTCCTTTGTTAATTTTCAAATATGACCTGCTTGTCTAATATCAGCAAGATCAGCATCGGATTTTATAATAATCATATTTATTAATTAATTTTGACCGTTTTTTCGACTAATGCTTTTCATTCTGGTCAAGCTAACGTTCCGTCAAGTTTGATTAATAAACCTTGGTCAGCATAAAATTGCATTAAAGGACTAATTTCTTTGTAATATTCTTGCAAACGCTTTGCAATGACATCTTTGGTGTCATCCTTGCGTTGAATTAATAAAGCACCGCATACATCACAAGTATCATTTTTCTTTGGTTTTAAATCTGGCACAATCAAATTGTAGATTTTGCCACATTTGCTGCAGAGACGACGGTTAATAATCCGGTTTTCAATTATTTTGTTTGGAACATCAATGAACAATACTTGATCAATCTTCGCAATGTTTTTTAAGTATTGAGCTTGATTTTTTGTTCGGGGATAACCATCAAAAATGATTCCTTGATATTTGCTTGCGTCAATGCGATCTAAAGTAGTTTTAACAATTTCATTCACAATATCATCACTAACTAATTGACCAGATTTAAGGATATTGTTTAACTTATGTGCTAATTCACTATCTTCTTTCGCAATTTGTCGTAGTGCATCTCCAGTAGATAGATGATAATAATTATGCTTGGTAGTAAGTAATTCACTTACTGAGCCTTTTCCAGCACCTGGTGCTCCTAATAAAATTATGTTCATTATCGTACCTTCAATTTCTTTATCATAACAATTTATTGTTATTGTTATCTTTCTTTGGTTTTGTTACAACTTCAACATCAGGTTGGAAGACCGATGCTGAATATTCAATTTCCTTGCGCACTTTACCATAGTTGATGCTAGTAGCTGCTGACTTGATGGATAATCAAGTTTGTAAACAAACTGCCACAATAATAATCATGCCAGTTCCCCCTAAGGCTGAGTCACTAAATGGAAGTCCAATTGCTTTTCCAACAAAGTATGGAATACTTGCTAGAATTGCTAAGAATGGCGCCCCAATGAAGTTAACCCGCATTAAAATTCGCGAAATGTACTTTTCAGTTTCTTCCCCAGATTGAACCCCTAAAATAAACTTACCAGATTTTTTGAAGTTTTCAGCTTGTCGTTCAGGATTAATTTGCACGTATGAGTAAAAGAAAGTAAATAAAACAGTAAGAATAAAATAAATGCAAATTCCTAATCAAGATTCGAAAGTGAAGTAATTTTGAATAACTTGGTATGCAACACTGGTGGTTGGGTAAAAGATTTGGACAGTACTTGGAATTGACATTAAAGAAGCAGCAAAGATAATAGGAATAACTCCAGCCGCATTAACTTTAATTGGTAAATAGTGAATATTTTCCTTTTCATTAATCATTCCTTGCCCCGTTTGTTGCACAGGAATCTTTCTTACCGACTCATTCATAAAGACGATAATCATGATAATCACGAAGAAAAAGATGATGTACAGTACAAAACTGATTTCGTGGGTAAAAAAGACTGCAGTTGAAGTAGAACTAATGCTAGTTAATACTTCTTGGGCAATTTGGAAATCGGTAATTAATGAACCGATAATTCCAGTAGCAATGATTAAAGTAATTCCGTTTCCAACTCCTCTTTTGGTAATTACGTCACCAAGGAAGATGGAAGCATAACATCCTCCAACGAGTAAGAAAATGTAAAATGCCCATTGAGATGATGTTAATGGGTTATTGTCATTAAATTCAATGACAGTGTGTAACTTACTAGTTGTTAATAAAGCAATAATTGCATATGCTTGTAAGAACGCAAAAGGTAAAGTAATTACCCGCGTTCAAATTTCATATTTACGTTTGCCTGCTTCCCCGCTTTTAAGCATATCGGAAATTGGTTTTACCAAATCCGTGGAAAGCAATTGCATAATGATTTGGGCGTTAATATAAGGAGACACCCCAAGGGCAAAGATGGATACTTGCGTTAATCCACCTCCCCCTAACATATTCATTAATCCTAGTAAGTTGTTACTTTGTAGATCATTAGCAGCTGCACTAGATGAAATAAACGTCACTCCAGGCATTGATACTAATGAACCAATTCGGAAAATAATTAGAATCACTAAGGTAATAAAAATAGATACGATAACTTTGCGGTTTGCAAATAACTTGAAGAAATTTTTAACTTTTTCCGCATTACTAAAACTATCGACATTATTAGATGCAAGTTTTCTCTTTCTTTTCATGCTAATAATTTAGTTATCTATTTTTGTGGTGCTTTTGGTTGTTGTTTTTTTACTGAGTGTTTTTTATGTTTATTGATTACTGGAAGTAAGGTTACTTTTCCTCCAGCTGCTTCGATGCTAGCTTGGGCTTGTTTACTAATTTTGTTACAAGTAACATCTAAGGCACGGTTTGGTTTATCATTACCAATTACCTTAAACATAGTAGCAGACTTTGAAACTAATTTTAGTTCCTTTAACGTTTTTAAATCAATGGTAGTGGCATCTACTTTGTTCAAGGAAGCTAAAGTGACAACGTCATAACGTTTTTCACTTGGATTGTTAAATCCAACTTTTGGTAACCGACGGAAAATTGGGGTTTGGCCACCTTCAAAGCCAAGGCGGGTACCACCTGATTTCCGAGCGTTTTGTCCTTTGTAACCACGGGTGGATGGACCACCAATACCTGAACTGCGACCCCGACCATAAGTTTTTACTTTAAGACCGCGGGATTTGTAGTTATATTTTAGATTGTTTAATTCCATTCTGGTTGCTCCTAGTCACTAATGAAATAATTTATTGATTGGAAGATCACGGGCAGCAGCAACATCCTTAATAGTACGTTGTTGCATCAATGCATTGATAGTTGCCCGTACCATGTTAATGGAAGCATTTGTGCCTTGGTTCTTGGAATAAATATCACTATAACCAGCTAATTCGACAATAGCCCGAATTGGACCACCAGCGATAATACCAGTACCTACTGGAGCTGGCTTTAATAAAACTTTACCACTGGAACTGCGGCCAGTTGCTTCGTGGTACAAACTACCATCACGAGTCATTTTTACTTTGTAAAGGTTATTGTGTGCTTTGCGGATGGCTTTCTTTAATGCATCAGGAACTTCGTTAGCTTTAGCTAAACCATAACCAACTGTTCCTTTGCGATCACCAACAACTACAAGTGCACTAAAGCGAAGTTTGCGACCCCCTTTAGTGGTCTTGGAAATCCGCTTAACTTCAATGACTTTTTCTTCTAGTTCAGGGCCAGTTTTAATTGGACGTTTAAACTTTGGATTGTGTTTAAACTTTTTAACAAATACTTTCTTGCCTTCTTCATCTTCAGCAACTGCATTATTATTAGCACTTGGATTTGTTGTATTTGCGGTTGCGTTTGGATTTAATGGCTTTTTTGCATTATCAGCGTTTTCTTGTCGGTTAAAATGAGGACGAGGATTTCTTTGACCATCAGGACGGCTAAATCGTGGACGTGAATTAGTTGGTTTGGAACCATCACTTGGTTGACTTGCTGCATTATCAGTGTGGGTAAAATGAGGACGAGGTGCATTTGGATTTTTTGGATTATTGTGATTATTAAATGCAGGTCGAGATCCATTGGTAAATGGACGATTAGGACGACTTGATGGTTGACTAGTTGGTGCACCTGCTGGCTTTGTAGCTTTCGCAGGATTTGGGCGGCTAGGCTTCTTGTCACCTACATTCGCTGTGTTAGGAGTTGTAGGTTTAGTAGTTGCACTAGCTGGCTTTACTTCTTTGTTTTCTTCCATGTTAATGTAATTCCTTTAGAATTCTAATCCTTGCTTGCGGCAAGTATCAGCAATGACTTCCACAATTCCATGGTATGGATAACCATTGCGGTTAAAGCGAACTTGTTTAATGTTTTGGGCAATTGCCTTCTTCGCAAATTCTTCTCCCACTTTGGCTGCTGATTCTTTGTTTTTCTTTGGCAATTTTAAACTTAAAGTGGAAATGCTAAATAAAGTTTTACCACTGTTGACATCAACTAATTGCACATAGATGTGCTTATCAGTTTTGTTGACAATAATTTCATAAGGAATGGTGTTCACTTTGTTCGCAAATTTCTTGCTAATCCGTTCTGAACGAATCAAGCGTTGGTTTTCACGATTAATATTAATTCTTTTCATAAGTTATCCCTTTCCTTACTATTTTGCCCCTTTCGTAGTTTCAGCAGTCTTACCAACTTTACGTTGAATGACTTCGTTAACGTACATTACACCTTTACCCTTATAAGGTTCTGGTGGACGTTTACTACGAACAATGGCTGCAAATTGACCAACTTGTTCTTTGTTAAAGCCGCTAATCTTCATTTCAGTTGGAGTGCGACATTCAACTTTTAAACCAGCTGGAATTTGCATAATGACTGGTTTACTATAACCTAAACTTAACGTCAAAGTATTACCAGTTACGACTGCTTTATAACCAACCCCAACAATCTTAAGTTCTTTATAGCATCCTTCGGTTAAGCCGATGATGGCGTTGCGAACTAAAGCGTTGATGGTACCTTGTAGCATACTTTCTTGTTTGCTTACAGGATTATTCTTTGGCTTAATCGTAAACTTTTGGTCTTTTACTTCAATATTGAAATCATCAGTTGGTACGGGGATGTTAATTTGATCATTACCTTTTTTGATGTTCAAGTTGTGGTTTGCATATGTGATAGCAACACCGCTAGGGACAGTTAGAATTCGATTTCCGATTCGTGACATATTTTACTAGTTCCTTTCCTATCAAACATATACAAGTACTTCACCACCAAGTTTAGCTTTGCGGGCTTGTTTGTCAGTCATCAAACCTTGACTGGTGGAAATAATAACTGTACCTAAACCATTTAATAGTCTTGGTAGTTTTGCGTATTCACTGTAAACACGTAGACCAGGTTTGGAAATTTGTTTAATGTTTTCAATTGAGGATACGCGATTTTTATATTTCAATGTGATGAATAATTCTTTTTGCTTATTCTTTGGATTTTCCTTAACGGCATAATCGGTAATATAACCTTCATCCTTTAGTACGTGAAGGATGTTGTCTTTTAATGAAGAATAAGCTAAACATACGTCGGCTTTCTTAGCATTGACTGCTGTTTTAATTTTGGTAATTAATTCAGCTACTGGATCTGTCATGTTCGTTGTTCTTCCTTTCTTTCTATCAAGATGCCTTTTTTACGCCGGGAATTTCACCCTTGTGGGCAAGATCTCTAAAGCATAGACGGCAAATACCAAATTTCCGGAAGTAAGCATGAGGACGTCCACAGCGTAAGCACCGGTGATAACCTCTCGTGGAATATTTTGGTACACGTTTTGATTTGGCAATAAGCGATTTCTTAGCCATTAATTTTCTCCTTTAACTCTGACTAATGGTAAACCAATTAGTTTTAGTAAAGAACGAGCTTGCTTATCATCATCTGTGCTGGTGACAATATTAATATCAAAACCTCTAATCTTCTTTACATCATCATAATTGATTTCTGGGAAGATAATTTGTTCTTGAATGCCGATGGTGTAGTTACCGTGATGATCGAAACTGCGGTTTGGTAAGCCCCTAAAGTCCCGCACCCGTGGTAAAGCAACATTGATTAAACGGGATAAAAATGATCACATTTTGTCACCGCGTAATGTTACCTTGCAACCAATTTGTTGACCTTCCCGTAGTTTGAAGGTAGCAATTGATTTCTTAGCTTTCGTTCTCACTGGTTTTTGACCAGCAATTAATTCAATTTCTTTGCACGCTAAATCAAGTAACTTTGGATCTTGGGTAGCGTCACCTACTCCCATGTTCAAGGTGATTTTTTCAATCTTTGGCACTTGCATGATGGAAGTATAGTTGTATTCTTTAACTAAAGCAGGAACAACTTCCTTTTTGTATTTATCTTTTAATTCGTTAGTCATAATACGAACTCCTATTTATGCTTGAAGAGAATTTCGTTACCAGATTTTCTAGCAACCCGAATTTTCTTTCCTTGTTTGTTAATTACATAGTGAATTTTGGCAGGGGTATTGTGACTCTTTTCATCTAGCACAGCAACATTAGAAACATGGATTGGAAGGTTAATTTCCATAATCTTACTTTCCTTGTTCTTGTTGTCGCGCTTGATGTGTTTCTTCGCTTTGTTAACGTTTTCCACCGTAACTGTATGGTTCTTGTGGTCAACGTCAATGACTGGTCCGTCTACTCCTTTATATTTACCGGAAATAACGCGAACCTTGTCCCCTAATTTAACTCTTTCCATGAATAATTACTCCTATAGAACTTCTTCGGCGAGCGAAGTAATTTTTTGGAAACCTTTTTCCTTTAATTCCCGTGTAACTGGTCCAAAGATTCTAGTACCGCGTGGACTCTTATCTTCCTTGATAATTACGCAAGCGTTTTCATCAAATTTAATTGAGTTACCTGATTTTCGGTAAATTGGTTTCTTGGTGCGGACAATAACCGCTTTCAATACATCGTGTTTATGTACTGTTGAGTTTGGGATGGCTTTCTTTACAGATACTTCAACAATATCACCAATATAAGCATAATGGTGTCTAGTGCCGCCTAGGATTTTAAACACTTGAACGACCTGTGCCCCGGTATTATCGGCAACCACAAGTTTTGTCATAAATGAAATCATGATTCGTCTCCTTGTTGTCTATATTGCGGTGATATTATTTTGCCTTTTCAATAATCTTTAATAACCGTCAACGTTTGGTTGCACTCAATGGACGAGTTTCAATAATTTCAACCTTATCACCAGGGTGAGCAGAATTTTGTTCATCATGTGCGTGATATTTCTTGTTGGAAATTACTAATTTCTTGTAAAGTGGGTGTTCACTCTTCCGTTCAACATTAACAGTAATGGTCTTATTGCATTTATCACTAGTAACGATTCCAATTAATGTTTTTCGGTTATGGCTTTGTCTTTTGTTTGATTCGTTAAGCATTATTTATCACCATTCTTCTTATTGTCTTGTTTAGTGTCATCCTTAGAATCATGCTTTTCAGTTGGCTTTGATTCTTTCGAATTGGATGGCTTGTCATCATCCTTCTTGGCAGAAAAAATTGATTTTGCTTTCTTTAGATTTTCCAATTTTTCTAATTGAAGGTGATCAGTTTTAACATTCCGTTCACGAAGAATTGTTAAAGCTTGAGCTAGTGATTTTTTCGCAAACCGTACTTGGTGGAATTTATCAAATTCACCTGAAGCAGCTTTAAACCGATATTCCAATAATTTAATACGAAGCTTCTTGACAATATCGATTAATTCTTGGTCTGATTTTTGGCGGAAGTCCTTATTTACTGTCATGCTTATCTTCTCCCTTTTCCATGAATGTTCAAGTTACAGGTAACTTGTTGCCAGCAGCATAGAACGCTTTTTGAGCTTCTTCTTTTGAAATGCCGGCTACTTCGAACATAATCGTGCCTTTTTTAACAACTGCAACTCAGAATTCAGGGTTACCTTTCCCAGAACCCATCCGGACTTCTAGGGGTTTTTTCGTCTTTGACATTTGTGGGAAAATCCGAATAAACATTTTTCCCGTTTTGCCTAAATGCCGACTGATAGCAACCCGTGCTGCTTCAATTTGGCGGTCGGTAATTCATGCTCCGTCTTTTGATGCAATCCCAAAGTCACCGTAGGCAATGTAACCATTACCTTTAGTTGGTCCTTCGTATTTAATCCGGTGCATCTTGCGGTGTTTGACCCGTTTTGGTTGTAACATAACTATTTACCACCTTTCATTTCTGTATTTACTTTGTTGGCATTTTCTTTTTTAATGTCAGGTGCTTTAGTAGTAGGTGCAACTGACTTTGAATTATTAACAGCTGGTTTTGGGTTCGTATTTGGTGCAGCTGCTTGATTATTTCTGTTTGGTCTAGTTACACTTGCATTAGTGTGTTGTTCAGCACTATAGTTGGAATTATTTTGGTTATGAGCATTATTGTGTGGACGGTAAGGACGTTCACTATCATGATGATCAAACGCAATCTTCTTGTATTCAGTTTTTGCGTAAATACCACCAAATCTAATTCCCCGGTTAATTCAAACCTTAACACCAATGACACCATAAGTGGTGTGAGCTAATTCAATTGCGAAATCAATATCAGAGCGAAGTGTTGATAGTGGAACAACTCCTTCAAGATAACCTTCTTTCCGAGCAATATCAGTACCACCTAACCGACCAGTAACAGCGGTTTTAATACCATATCCACCGTTCTTCATTACTCGACGGACAGCTTGCTTTTGTGCAACTCTAAAGGAAGTCCGGTTTTCAATTGCATCGGCAATATCTCTAGCGACAATGCGTGCACTCAAGTTTGGATTCATGTAGTTAATAACTGTATATTTCGCTTTTGTTTTCCGACCAACGATTTTACTAATGTTTAGCATTAGTTCTTTCTTTTGGTCTTCCGTAATTCCGTTAATGATTCCTGGTTGTGAACAATAAATCAAAATGTTAACCATGTTTGGCTTACGTTCTAGTTCAACCCGGTCAATTAATGCCTTAGGGAATGTCTTAATGATTAACTTCCGAAGCTTTTCGTCTTCAATCAATCAAGTAGCTTCAGTCTTGTTATCCTTAGCAACTCAACGAGAAACTCAGTTGCGGTTGACCCCAAAGCGATATCCATTTGGATTAATTTTTTGTCCCATAACTATTCTTTATCCTTTTTTACTGCTTCTGCTTCTTGTTCTGTTGACTTAATTTCGTCTTCAGTTGCTGGTAAGTTTTGGTCTTCGTTAGTTATCTTTGGTTGGTTGGAAGTTTTTGCTTGTTTCTTGGATGAGATTTTTTTGTTCTTCCGTTCATCATCCTTAATTACAACCTTTTCAAATTCTTCCTTAGTGTAAATTTCAGCATCACTCACATCTGGTTGATATGTGCGGTCACGTTTTTTCTTTTCACTTTCTTCGTCACGTTGTGATTGTAACTTCCGGGTCATCCGTAAGTTGGAACGAGAGTTTTCATTTAGTTTACCGTGAATTAAATCATTGTATTTGTTGTGACGTTTGAATGATTCTTGTTGTAGTAACCGGTCTTTTTCATCATCAGACAAAATGATTTCAATGTGAGTACTACGCTTTCTAATCGTAGTTGCTGAACCCTTTGCTCGTGGCATCATACGCTTTAGTGTTGGACCTTCGTTCGCAACAATGCTTAAAATGTAAAGTTTTGTTGCGTCCATCCGGTAGTTGTTTGTAGCGTTAGCGATTGCTGACTTTAACAACTTCAAAATGATTGGAGCAGCTTTATGATGTTGGTTTTCAAGTTGAGCAATGGCGTAGTTAACAGTTTTATGACGCACTAAGTTACATACTAGTCCAGCTTTTCTGGCACTCATGCGAACGTTGCGTTCAATCGCTTTACTAATCATAAACTATGCTCCTGCCTTCTTTGCTTCTACTTTTGCTTCAGCTGCTGCATCTTCAGCCTTCCGGTTTGATGAGTGCATCTTGAAGGTGCGAGTTGGAGCAAATTCACCTAATTTGCGACCGACCATTTCATCGGTGCAATATACTTTAACGAAAATCTTGCCGTTGTGAACAAGAAAAGTATTGCCCACAAATTCAGGATAAATCGTACTCTTGCGTGATCAAGTCTTAATTTCTTTTTTCTTTAAATTTTGGTTATTCGCAATAACTTTCTTTCAAAGACTTTTTTCAACAAAAAGACCTTTTGAATTACTTCGTGACATCTATTTTCTCCTCTTTGCAATTAATGCAGAA
>JAGCPI010000005.1 GCA_017645255.1 bacterium | reverse complement strand
TAAAAATGAATTATAATTAAAAAGTACAACTTGGAGAGTTGGCTGAGCGGTCGAAAGCAACAGCTTGGAAAGTTGTCAATAGGGTTACACTTATTCAGCAGTTCGAATCTGCTACTCTCCTCCATGCGGCATTAGCTCAGTTGGATAGAGCATCAGTTTGCGGAACTGAAGGTCACAAGTTCAAGTCCTGTATGCCGCGCCATAAGCGGAAATCTGATCACAATGGTCAGATTTTTTTATGTCCAATTTTCATTATTATTTAATTAATATAAAATTAAACTAATTAAAAAAAGGTACAAAAATGCCGGTAAGGTGCCAACGCACCAAGCACGGTACTTTGACATTGGAATTATTCTTTTATTCTTCTTGTCAATCGTTGTTTTAATCTTAATTATTTATTACATAATGGAAAAAAAGTAATTATGATTGACAAGTCACCTAAATGTATAACCAAGAATTACAAATTCCTAACAACAAAAAAAATTGAAAGGTTATAAACATGTTATTTAATCGAGTTAATCCGTGAGCAAATGAACAACCAGTAACCGACCCCCAAACTGGTTTAAAGAATTTGCAAGCAATTGATAAATATAACGGATTAATGCTAATTGTTGGAGGAATTACAACTGCTGATGTAATTATTTGTATTATTTGTGCGTGTGTGCTTGCAAATAATTATCATCCTGTCAATTATTGATGTGCAGTTGGAATTACACTTTGTTTGTGAGGAGTTCTTGAATTTATTAATTGCATTCCTTTTTACAAAGTAAATCGCATAATTGTTTCTATGCAAATGAGTTACTATTTGCGTGCAAAACTAGTTAACATTAACCAAGGATTGTTCTTGTGTACTTCTGGTTTCCCTATTCTTGGTTTTCCATTCTCTTATTGATGCTTCTTTGCCTTTAAAAAGATATTAAAGAATGCCAAGGAAAAAATTAGCAAGAACGAACCATTCTTTGTCAATGATGCGTTGAATCCAAATGATCCATTTAATCACCAACTTCAATGGTGACAAAAGAAAAAAGATGATGAACAAAGAACTAGTACTAATTCAATGCCACCATCAAATAACTAACAACAAAAAAGTAAGGAACGATTAAAAATTCCTTACTTTTGTTTATTGTCAATTAATGGTAAATTATTGGGTGCTAATAATAAGCATTTAATTTATAACAGAAATCAATAAAGCATAAAATTTTCAAGTTAAACTACTTGGAATTGACCAATAAGTTTGGAAATTAATTGGATATTTAGCAAACGTTGCTAGAAATTTTTACATCAATAATGAATAGTAACTAAATTGGAACTAATAGGATGCATTACTAATTTCTAAACTAGACGCTAAGAATATGTCATCCAAAGAATTAGAACAAGCTATTACTAATTACGTTGATGATTACAATAATGTTCGAATTCAAGAAAAATTAGGGTGGATGACTCCAACCCAATTTGAAAATCAATTATAATAAAAAAACATGAAATTTGAATTTTTGTCCAAATTTCATATCGTAGTTTATCTTAACTAGTATTAGTATCTACAAAAATAATTTGCTACTTTATGATTTTTTAGTATTTACGCAATTATAAAATCTCAATACTTTTAAATGGATTGCTTTAAATTAATGCGACTAAATGCAGAAACATTGCATGTATTATTTTCTAGATTAATTATTTTTCTTTTTTGTCTTCTTCATTTGAACTAGCAAAAAATGCGGTGAGAAAATTCATTGATCCAACTTGTCAAATTTTTTGGAAATCATAGTAATCAATTTCCTTGCTTTCAATTGCTTGTCAAACAATCATGTGTGCAGTATAGAACATATAACCAAAATTTTCTAGATTAATAATGTCCATCATCCCAGTTTTAATTAATTCATTGTAAGTACCAGTGTGGGTTGGATAATCTTTAACAAAACCAATTGGTAGTTGGTCTAATTTATTTTGGATTAATCATTTTTTAAAAGGTTCATAATGATTAGCAAAATCTGCTAAAAAATCATCAAGCACTTTTAACATACTTCTTTGGAATTTAGTTAGTTGATCAGTTGGGATTTTGGTATCTTTATAATAATTTGCTAACAAAGTTAGAGCATAATTATGAACATTTCATGTTTGGTTATAAAGTTGTTTGTAAGCTTCATAATTAACTGGAATAATTGTTGCTCCAGTTACTTCAACTGCTGCAACATAATCTGGTAAAGGATTTGCATCTTCAGGTAACAGCACATAAGAGCACTTCTTTTCCTTTTGCTTTTCCATAGTTATATAGTAGTTTAAAATTAATGTTTGTACAGTTGCAAATTGTCATTCTAAACACTTATCATTATTAAAAATTGTTTGATAAATTTGCACTTTATCTTTTTCATTTAAACTACTAAGCACACTTAGAATTGCATGTTCAGTCATTCAATTATCATCACGTACTTCATCATCATTGTATTGATTAGGAAAGTTTTCACTTACATCATAACTATACATTAATTTTGGTTCAAAATTAGGATCAAAACCTAAGATTTGTCCATTTAAATAGCAGTTGTTAATCTCCTTATTTTTGTTAATTAATAAATAACCCCCATTTGTTTTTATTACCTTATCTCATTGCTGAGTTCATGAGAAGTTATTTTTTAATTTAATGATTAAATCCATACTTACTGGTGATACAGTGATAACTGTATCAGTATGAGTATTAGATTGAGATTCATCATAATTAATGAACAAACAAGGAATTGAATTATTTTTATTTGTTTGCGATTTAATAATTGGAGTAAAAGTACCACCTTTACTTTTAATGGTTAGTTGGTAATCTTTCATTACTAAATTAATGATGCCAAGTAAAAAATTTACATTATATTCGTTTGTTGAGGATGTGACCATGAAATCAAGTGTTGTAATTGTTCATTGATGATGAATTATTTTTAAAGTTTCGGTACTTTCATCATATTGAAGATCTACATCCTTATTTTCATTCATTGGTGATAAATGGACATATTCATTCCCAATTAAATCTTGTAGTGAAGTTGGAATATTATCATAGTTTTGAAATGAAAGTAAGTTAATATTTAAATCGATTGTTTGCATAATTGTTCGTTCTTTTTTATAAATTTTATATCGTGCTTCATATTATAATTCCGATTCATAAGAAAATTGGTTCTCTTATTACTTTTGATAAAATAAAATTAGCAAGATTTGAGTTATTTTTGCTAATTCGTATAATTAATCGTAAATTATTATTTGTTGGTGCTTTGGATCAAATTTCCTTAGTTAAGAGATTTTTTGTTATTTGCTTGATTATTGTTTAATTTCATCATGCATTTAATCATTCTTTTTATTTAAGCAACTGCATCCTGATTTGGTTTATGTTGTTCTATGATTTAACAACATGCAACAAATGCATCTGGAATTGTTTTTAAATTACTGAAGTCGTTATTAACCACTAAGTTGAATTTGTAATATTTCATTATTGTTTCTTTGCTTTATTATATTTGAAGTAAAGTTGACAATTTTTAAATGAAATAATCTGTTGCTATCCTATAAATTGCTTTACCATCATATTTAGTTGTCATGTTAAAAAATAAATATTGAGAAAATGGTTATTTAATTAGCAATTAAAAATAGCAAGTACTTTAGGGCACTTGCTATTTTTAAATGATTTACAAATTCTTGTTTTTTGATTTTGCTGTACTTAAATATTTACCAATCAATTATTTTTCACATACTTTTAAGATATTTGGCAAAATAAAAAAATAAAATTGATCAAAAATTTATTGCATATAACCATCAGAGCCCTCATCTTCATATGCATCTACAGTATATTCGTCTGGACCGCAGTCGCTCTTGCCGGTGACATGAAAGTGGTTCGCTTCCATTCAGCTTGCAATGGATTCGAAATTAGGTGCGGTATAGTAGGGTTCAAATTTCCCTTTTTCATCAATCACTCCTACTTGTCACACTATGACTACTACTCCTTTGACTTTAAGGTTCCCAGCTCTGATTTGTCAATTGCCTTCTTCTTGTACTGCCCTTCTATGTGTTTTAAATAAATTTTTATCAATGATTGTTTTCATATTTTTTTCTCCTTAATAATTTTTCTGTTTAAAAATGATTAATTTGATAACAAGGAAAATTGGTTTAATCTCAGTTTATAAAACAAATTATGAATTAATTGCTAATGAAGCAATGCTGCTTAATTGTGATAGAAAAAAATCGCAATTATGCTTAATTGTGACTGAATTTAAAAATAATTAATTTGTTTTATTACTTATTACTGTAGTTTAATTAGTTGTTAAGAACTAATCAACTAACTTTGCCAATTTATAATATCCATGCATAACGGCATGCAAGATAAATTGGCATTTAATTGACAATCAATTACTAATCAAAATCTTAGTTAATTAAAAAAATAAAAAGGAGACTGGAAATTTAAAGGGATTAGGATTATATTACTATTGGGAGACATAAAAAAGTGTATCTGTCTCCCTTTGTTTTTTGATTTTTTGTTGCAATAAATGTACCTTAATTAATCTTAATTTTTCTTTGTGAATTTGATTATTTAATCGCATTTGAGCTTGCTGTAATTTTTCTTGCTTAATTGCAAATGAATTGGAATGTAAATGCTTGGTTAAATAAGAAATAAATGTAACTAAATCAATAATGGTATCTAGCAAAGAATGTTGTTTGTGCATGATTATTACCTTCTTTTTTTGTTTTTTAATGTTTAATTGAATTTAGATTTATAGGTGTAAACTAAATAATCATATAATGCATGTTGTCAATCACTTTGGTTATAACAACTACATTCAAAATTTCAACCTGGATCATACATCAAATCATTAATTGCTTCTTGAATTTGAACCATTAGGTCATAAATATCATCAAGGCAACTAAGATCAATAATTATTAATTGACTTTTTTTAATTACTAAATATTTAGTTTTTTGTAGTTTGCTAATCTTGAAATCAATTTTTGTGATTTGAGCATTTTTTAAACCATGACCAATGTTAGGATCATTTTTGCTTGTATAATCTCAAAAAGCTAGTCAAGTTAGTCAATTTAAACGTTGTTTAGAAGTTAAATCATTAACAGTAAAATATTTCTTGCAATGACTTAATTCATATTCATCAATAAATTCGTTGTATGTTTTAATTTGACAATTAGAAGGTAAATCATCAGGTTCATAGGAAGAAATAATCGTTTTATTTGCTTGTTTGATGATATCTTTATAATCAGATAGGCGATCTGTACCAGTTTCTATTTCATGATCGTCATCGTCTAGTAAATAATCATTGGGAGCAAACTTATTTACTCATTTAAGAATGTCTTTTTTAGCAAGATAGAATCATTCATTACTACGATAATTACTTAATAAATCGCGGTAAATTATAAGTTTGTCTTTTTTAGGTAATGATTCTAAACTTTCTTTAAGTAAATCGCTCATCTTTTCGCCCCAGAATGAATAAAAATAAGGCACCGGAAAAGATTCTTCTTCAAAGTCATATGCAAGGGTAAATTTTTCATCAAACAAATTATTTTTACTGAAAATTTCATTTCTGATTCCATTCACATAAATTGCGTGACTACAATTTTTATTGGGAATTAAAACATAACCATACTTAGTAGGAATTTTTTGTTTTCAATCTTGCAAGAAGGCAAAGTTCAATTTAATGTTTTTTATTAATTTTGCTAGATTGAATTGAGTGGGGAAGTTTTTAATTGTTATTACTGTATGTTGGTTATTATTAGTTTCTTCTTCATTAGATTCAATATTATCGAATAAACTATATTTAATTTTTTTTGCTTTGGTGTTTTCATTAATAATTGGTTTAAAAACACCATTACTAGTAGTAAACGTAAGATCAATTTCATGAGCTTGAAGAAAACGAATGGCATTGATGTAATTTTGATTTGCTTTAGTTTTATGACCACTTCAATCTCCATCACAAGCATCTAACTTAAGGTCACTAGCCATATTAATGATTTCAATAATTCCATTTTTGTCATCAAAATTAACTTTAATATCAGTTCAATAACTTAAATCGTTAGTTTTGCTAACTTCTTTTTCAATGATTGTTGAAATTGCATTTTCGATAATTGCTTGTTCATTATTGTCAACTTTAAAGTTTAAATCTAATTCTTGCATAATTATTATTTACCTTTCTATATTTTTAATTTAATGGGGTTTAAAAATGAATGTTAATAATTGATTAACATCTTGTAAAAGTAAATTAAGATTTCTTTAATTATCACCAGAAGGAAGATAAAAAATTCTTAATGTCACTAGTGGCATTAAAAATATTTTTTATCCTTTCTATATTAATTATTTGGAAATAACTAGATAAGCATTTTGCAAATGCTTATTGATGAACGAACTCAATTAAGATGGATTTGACCTAAATGAATTTAAGCAAAACAAAATTAATAAAGTTTAAATGTAAAACAATAAAATAAATTTTTGGAAGGGATTTATATTATACTTCATTTAGATTTTTTATTTACAAAATTAATAAAAAATCAAAAGGTTGAGATGTTTTAGTAAACTATGATGATAACTAAGCAATTATCATTATCAATCAAAACTAAAAATAAATTCTTTAAAATCTAAAACCGTGAAAGCACCTAAAATTTATTTAACTAACTGTTAATTCCAAGGTAACTAGTTCACTTCATTTTTTATTTTTCGATAATTATTTATTGTTTGCTTTATTACTTGGTGAAAAGATCATAAATTGATGGGGAATGTAGATTTTTTAATAAAGTATTCTTGATTGTAAGTTAATCAAGAATGCGTCTTGTGTTAGGTTTTTTGCTAACGCAAGAAAGAGATTACTATAACTAAACATCTAATTCAATAAGAATGTATTCACTAATAATTCAAATATTTAAAGTTAGTAATTACAATGGTTTTTTTATAAACGATACAAATGAATTAAGGTGTTTAATAACTTTAAAAAAAATAACATGCAACTAGATAAACAACAACAAGTTATAGATCAATAATTCATAACTAGCGTAAATATAGATGCTGTCTTTAATTAAAGACTAATTTTTGAATATCAAACTTTAAATTTCATTCATTTCCAGAATTGTTTTATTAAAACAAAGCCAACAAAAAAAGCAAAATAATTAATATTTACGAAAAAATATTCAATTTTTATAGATACTTCCAAAGTATCAAAGATGTGGCATGAGCTCAGTTGGATAGAGCATTAACCTTCAGTTAAGGGTTACAAGCTTAAGCACTGGATGCCGTGCCATAAATAAAAATGATTTGTTCTTGCAACCAAATCTTCTTTTATTCCTATTTTTTTCTATTTTTAAATTAATATAAAATCAAGTAAAGAAGATGAATATTATTTATGCTAGCGTATCAACCCCAACCACCAAGCACGGCGGCATTAGTTTTTGGAATTATCTTTTTATTTATTATTCCGCTTCTTGGTTTGATTTTAATTATTTATTATATTGTTGCCAAGAGCAACTATAATCGGACCATTAACGAATACTATGGCCAACAAATTCAACAATCACACCAAGAAACACTAGAAAGACTATAAGGTTAAACAATTTTAAATAATTAAATTAGGGTGCTTTCTCTTATAGCAATCTTAGTACAACAATTTTATTGTTTAAATTGTTTGCGATCTGATCATTAAAAGCACTCTACTTGCTCTCAACAAAAAATGATAAGAGCAAATAAGTAATCACAGTAATAAATAGGTATATAACAATGAAGATGTTTCGATCACAACCACGAATTAACCCTTGAATGAACCTCCCACCTATTACTCCCGAACAAGGAATTATTAATTTTGAAAAAATTTACAAAAATCTTTTTTGAATATTTGGCATTGGAATTATTTGCTCCATTGATTTAATCATTTTTATTATTTGCTTATGTGTAATTGATCCGTACCATGTTGCTAGTTATTGAACTGCCTTTGGAATCTTATTAGCAATTTATTGCTTACTAGCAATTCCTGCCTCCGTCTTTTACAATCGCAGCCAACGCATCAGCATCAGCATGCCAATGCCTTATCGATTACGAGTTAAATTAGCAAACATTAACCAAGGTATGTATTTTTGTGCGGGGATTTTACCAATCATTGGCATTCCTTTTTGTATTTGATGCATTATTTCAATGAAGAAATTAATCAAGGAAGCAAAAGAAAAAGTAAGCAAAAATGAACCATACTTTGTCAATGAAACACCTGATCAAAATAATCCATTTAACCAAGGGGAATGATGACAAAAAAAGCAAGGTGATCAACAATAATCCCTTGCTCCCGAATTGCAAGTTCAAGTGCAACACTTGTAATTCGAGAAAATTATACAAGAAATAGGAGAATTTTAAACTGGGACATGAAATTTGGACAAAAATTCAAATTTCGTGTTTTTTTATTATAATTGATTTCTAAATTGAACTGGACTCATTCAGTTCAATTTTTCTTGAATTCGAACATTATTGTAATAATCAATGTAATTAGCAATGGCTTGTTCTAATTCTTCGAATGACATATGCTTAATATCAAGTTTAGAAATTAGTTCAGTTTTTAAAATACTGAATCAGAATTCAACTACTCGATTGTCAAGACAATTGCCGATTCTTGACATTGATTGGATTCAATTATTTTCTTGAAGCATTTCATCAAAATAAGCTGATGTATATGGAGCACCATGATCAGAATGAACAATGGCAATTGCAGGTTTATTTTTAATTGAATTAAATGATTGAATAACTAAATTAGTGTCATTACACATTGACAATTTTCATCCCAAAATTTCTTTAGTTTTATGACTTATCACAACTGAAAGATAAACATGCTTTTCTTTTGCATCATACGTTCCAATGATATAAGTGACATCAGTAGCTAAAATTTCAAATTCATGGAATAGATTGTCAAAATCTCTTTGCACTAAATCATTAATTAAGAAAGAGGTATTCTTGATTTCAGGAATCTTGCGAGGTTCTCTAATTTTGCAAAATAGGTTATTTTGCTTCATTATTCGACCTATTTGACGGTCAGAAATAGCATATTTGTTAATTTTAAACATTAATTGTGCCATTGGCCTACGACCGCAACGATATTCATTTTTTATGAATAGATCATAGACTGCTTTATGAAGTCATTCTTTTCTTGATTGAGATTTCTTAGGTGCAATTTTGCTATTTCTAAGATTACAAATTGTTGATTTTGATACGTTCAAAATGATAGCAGTTTCTCGGGATGAGAGTTTAGTTTTTTTAGAAATTTCTTTAATCTTTTTGATCAGCTCTTCATCCCCATTATCAACTAAATCACTTAACAAATTTGCAAGTTCATCATCTCCTACTTCGTCGATGAATTTCTTTCAAATTTCATGTTTAGTTTGATCCTTTTTAGGACGACCTGCTTTGGTGCCTTTTTTAGGTGATTTACCACTCATCGAAATTAGTGCATTCATATCCTTATTGTGACTTAAATATTTTCTGTATTTTATGATAAATCATGCCTTACTAGAGTTAGTTAATTTCTTATACTTTGCATACTCAATTCAAACTGCTGGAGTGCCTAAAGATTCATACAATCTAAATAGTTTTAATCATTGAGTTGGTTTTAATTGTTTGGACATAAAAAACAATAATCCTTCCTTTCTTTGAAAGAATTATTGTCCAATTTTAATGTCCCGGTTTAATATGTATATTTATTTTTAATTTGCTTTTTATCAATAGGGAAAAAGGGACTTTTTTTATTTGCTTGGTAAAATTAAGTAAAAGTTAATCACAAAATAAGTCATTAAAAGAAATTATTACCTGGTTTAAATACTTTTAGGTT
>JAGCPI010000025.1 GCA_017645255.1 bacterium | reverse complement strand
TACGAAAGCAACATGCCAATAATTAAAATTACAATGGCAAGGATAAAGACGAAAATATCGATACCTGTCATATTACATTTAGTATATAAATATTTATAATATTATAAGGTATAAAATAATGAAAAAAAGCTATTTTGGAAACGATAAAACAAAAAAGACCATTCGTGATATTTATGATGATACCAATAAGATTAAATTAACTGGAATGGGAAAATTTACTTATGGCTTAAAATCCGTCATGGTTCCTTTTAGTATGGCCCATCTATCATTTGGACTTGACATGTGCAAATCTAAATATAAAAAATATGAAAAAGATGGTAAACAATTGTCAAGTGCAACCGAACGTTATAAATTTGTTGATAAAATTATTCGCCGCACTTTAAATAGTAAACATGTTAAATTTCATGAATTTGGATTTGACCATGTTCCTAAAACCCCTGTTCTATTCATTTGCAATCATAAATCTTTAATCGATGCACTATTATTAATGCACACTGCAATTAAGCACGATGAACTCCCATTTGTAAGAGTGTTGGCAAAAACAGAATTGCAAGATACTAGGCGCTTAAGTTGATTGTTACGTTTAATGGATACGATTTGAATTGACCGCAAGGACATTCGCTCATTAAGCAAAGTAATTGATGAATGTGCAAATGTCTTTAAAGAAGACCACTCGTTGCTAGTTTTCCCAGAAGGAACTAGAACTAGTGGTAGTGAATTAGGAAAGTTTAGTTCTGCCATTTTAGAAGTAGCATATAAGACTTTTGTGCCAATTGTTCCAGTATGTATTTTTGGTACTGATGGATTTTTAGCAAAAGATAAATCAGAAAAGCCAAAATATCACATTGGAGAAATTGTCATTGATGCACTAGAACCAATTAAATCAAGTGAATACATGAACTGATCACGCCAATATCTTGCAGACGTATTGCATGATCGAATTCAACAACGGTATAATCTTTGAAAAGAAAACCATGAATACATGTATTCTTCATCCTTTAAGCGTTATAAAGTTGATGATCCATTAACTGCTAATAAGCGGTTAAACGAAGGAGAACAACAACGGATTAAAGCTCGTGGTAGTAACAGTGCCCAAAAACAAAGTAATAAGAAAACAAGCACTGCCACTGCAAACACTGCAAATTCTACTCCTAAGAAATAATTAACTTAAAATGCAACAGTATTTAGATTTATTAAGGTTAGTTCTAGAAAAAGGAAAACTAACACCTAATCGTACTGGGATTGATACATACACTTATTTTGGTACGCAATCTCGATATGATTTAGATGCTGGTTTTCCCTTATTAACCACAAAAAAAGTCTTTTTTAAAGGGATTGTTCACGAATTATTGTGATTTATTAAAGGGGACACTAACATCCGTTATTTAGTAAAGAACAAGGTCAAAATCTGAAATGAATGGCCTTATGAACAATTTAAAAAATCCCCTGATTATCATCAGGAAACAATGGATGAATTCATCTATAAAATTGAAACTGATGAAGCATTTGCCAAAAAATATGGTGAATTAGGTCCTGTGTATGGAAAGCAATGGCGTGATTTTAACGGGGTTGATCAATTGCAAAATGCTATTAATGAAATTAAGCATAATCCTACTTCAAGACGCATTATTGTAAGTGCATGAAACCCTAAAGAAGTAAGTGCAATGTTATTGCCTCCTTGTCATGCACTATTTCAATTCTATGTTGAAGGTAATGATTTAAGTTTACAACTCTATCAACGCAGTGCTGATTTATTTTTAGGGGTGCCTTTTAACATTGCATCATATGCTTTGTTACTAATCTTAGTAGCGGATGTTTGCCACTTGCATCCTAAAGAATTCGTACACACTTTAGGAGTGGCTCACATCTATGAAAACCACGTTGAACAAGTTAAATTACAATTAACCAGAATTCCTAAAAAATTGCCTCATTTAAAATTATTGCATCACTACGACGATATTACAAAATATCAATTTGATGATATTGTTTTAGAAGATTACGATCCTTATCCAGCAATTAAGGGGAAGGTGGCTGTTTAAATATGATTTGTTTAATTTGGTGTGAAGACAAGAAGCATGGGATTGCTAAAAACGGAATTATTCCTTGAAACGTCCCTAGCGATCGTGCAATCTTCAAGAAAGTAACTAGTGGAAAGATTGTAGTGATGGGACGAAAAACTTGAGAATCATTACCCATCAAACCACTGCCCAACCGCATTAACTATATTTTAACGCGTGATGAATCATTTAAAATTGATTTACCTAATACTTATGTTTTTCATAACATTGAACCAATTTTAGAAATTGCACGTAACAATGAAGTATACATAATTGGGGGTAAACAAGTATACGATTTGTTTTTTAAATATGCCAACGGATTAATTATCAGTAAGTTAGATGAAGATTTTGATTGCGACACTATTATGGAATACGATTTAAAGAAGTTTGAACAATCAAAATCGCGAACCATTCATGATAAAAACGGAATTGATTATGTGCTTGAAGCATGAAACCGTAAACCATTATGGAAGTAGAATCATCGCAAAATAATAATAGTATTGATTGGAAGATTAAATGAAAGGACTATTATGGTCCGATTGATGCTTTACTTGACATTATTGAAAAAAATAAGGTTTTAATTTTGGATATTGACTTGTGTGCTATTACTCAGCAATATAACGATTATGTGCAAGAATTATTGGCAAAATCAAAATTAAATCGCTTGAAAATAGACCGCATTAGTGATTATTTACTTTTATCGCAATACTTAATCAGAATTAAAACTTTGTACTTATTGCAAAAACAAAAGGAATTTTTAGAAGACAAGAATTCCGAGTTTAATTGAAGTCAAGATGCTTTAGCACAATTGTTAATGACTGTGCAAAAATATAAAACAGCCATTACGATCTTGACTGAAAAACAAAATGAACGAATTTTGTTGTTGTCAAAAGAAAATTCCTCTTTTGAAAAATTGTTGCCTCCTGACTTTAATTATGAAAAAGTCCCTAGTCACCTTGATCCTTCCATTTTGCAACATTATTTTGAACAATTAAATGCCCAAGATGATGATATTAGTCAAGAAGATTTAAGTTTACAACTAAAAAATATTTATAGTGTTTTTAACGTCTCAATTAAATCATTGCAAGATTTAATTATGGAATACTTAACCAATAAACATGATGTTGAGTTTTTTAGCATGTTTAAATCATTTAATTTTAATCGCCAATTTCTTAGATACTATTTAGTTACCTTATTTCTAGCTGCTTTAATTCTTAACTCGGAAAATAAGATCACGCTTAAACAAAATCAACTTGATTTAATTTTGAATAAAGTAACAGGATAATTTACATGACTACACAGCAAAAGAAATTAATTGAAGCTGCTTTATACATAGCAGGTAATGAAGGATTAAATACAAGTGATTTAGCATTATTATTAGAAATTGATAAAAAGCAAGTAAAGGAAATTATGGGTGCACTTGCAAATTATCATAATAATAATGAAGAAAGTCCTTTTCAAATTAGTGATTTCAATAATCACTATAAAATGCTTACCAAGCCCGATTTAAATAGTCAACTAATTAAACTTGCTAAGATAAGGTATAAAAACCCTTTAACAAAATCACTAATGATAATTCTTACCTTAATTGCTTATAATGGCCCTATTACCAAAAAGCAATTAGAAAAAATGAAACCAGGTTTTAACAAAATAAAAGTTGCTGAAAACGGGGAAGCAAATTTAGATGAAGCTACTAGTTGTGATTACGCAATTAGTAGGTTACGCGAATTAGAATTAATTGAACCGGTGATTATTGATGAACCCGGAAAGCCGTATGGGTATAAAATTACGGGTAAATTTCTTGATGTTTTTGGATTAAAAAGCATTCATGATTTACCAAAATTAAATGAAAATAAAGAAAATAAATAAAATCATTTTAATAAGAAAATAATGAGGTATTAAATAATGGAAATTCATTCTTTTTATGATTTAGACAAAGAATATCAAAAACTTGCAAGTGCTAACACTGAAATTAGCATTGATTGTTGAGTAAGAACTAATCGTTCATCAGGAAAGATTGGTTTTCTTACTGTTACTGATGGTACATCTCAAAACATGCAAGTTGTTTACAAGAAAGACCAAGTATCAAATTTTGAAGAAATCGAACACTTATCAGTGTGAACTGCAATTAAAGTAACTGGTAAAGTTGCTTTACGTCCAAAAGACAATTGATATGAAATCAATGCTGACAAGATTGAAATTTTAGCTACTTGTGATTCTGATTTCCCATTGCAAAACAAACAACATTCCTTTGAATTTTTACGTGATATTTCTCACTTAAGAGCTCGCTCGAACTTATTTAATGCAATTATGCGGATTCGCAGTGAAGCTGCATTTGCGATTCATAACTTCTACCATAGCAATCGCTTTTTATATTTAAACTCTCCTGAAATTTCAGTTAATGATGGTGAAGGAGCAGGAGAAAACTTCATTGTTACCACTAGAGATGATAAGAGTAATGCTAAATTCTTTGGTACAACTGGTTATTTAACTGTTTCTGGTCAATTGCATGGTGAAGCATATGCCCAAGCGTTTAAAGACATTTATACCTTTGGTCCTACTTTTAGAGCTGAAAATTCTCACACTAACCGTCACATTTCTGAATTCTGAATGATTGAACCAGAAATGGCATTTAGCGGTTTTAATGAAGGCATTAAGATTGCTGAAGAAACTTTAAAATATGTTATTAAGTGAGTACTTGAACACTGTAAGTATGAACTTGAAGTTTGTGCAAGTAAAAATGATCCAACTTTAATTGAACGATTGCAAAAATATGCATCCAATCCATTCCCAATTGTTCAATATAAAGATGCAATCGTTTTATTAAAAGAACACTCTGATAGTGGTAAAGTTAATTTTGAAAACAAAGATATTTTCTTTGGTTTAGACCTTGGTAGTGAACATGAAAAATATCTTTGTGAAAAAGTTTACCAAATGCCTATTTTCCTTGTTAACTATCCAAAAGAAATCAAGGCTTTTTACATGAAAGCAAATCCTGATCAAAAAACTGTCGCTGCTTTTGACTGTTTAGTACCAGGAATTGGTGAAGTAGTTGGTGGTAGTGAACGGGAAGGGGACTACAATAAATTAACTGCACGCTGTGAAGAATTAAAGATGAATACTCAAGTTCTTGATTGATACATTAACCTTCGGAAATATGGTTATTATAAATCCGTTGGATTTGGAATTGGTTTTGAACGGATGGTAATGATGTTAACTGCAGTTGAAAATATTCGTGATGTTATTTCTTTCCCACGCTTCCCTGGTTCTTTAAAATTCTAGATGCTTTTTGTTAAGAAATATTTTCAGAAAAAAAATATTCCCAATGCACTAACTATTTTCCGGATTGTTCTAATGGTAATTGTCATTATTTTTGTGTTAGTGCCATTTGGACCAGTTTGTTATAGTTTAAAGTTAAATGCTGCAGTTAGTGATGCAAGTGCTGCTTTCCAACTAAACGAAATTTTAGCAGCGATTTTATTTGTGATTGCTTCTTTAACTGATTTTTTAGATGGATATATTGCTCGTAAATATCATTGAGTATCGGATTTTGGTAAAATTTGAGATCCATTAGCTGATAAATTATTAGTTGATGGGGTGCTAATTTGTTTTGCTTATTTATCATTAATCCCAATTTGAGTGTGTGTTTTATTAATTCTACGCGATTTTATTGTGGACGCTTTTAGAATGCACGCATTAAGTAAGCAAATTATTGTGCCTGCTTCAATGTGGGGAAAATTAAAAACAGTGTTTGAATTAGTCGGATTAATTTTAATTTTCTTCTTTATGCACTTTAGTTTTAATCTAGCAGTTGCTACCAACCAAGAAGTCGATTGATATTTAGGTCAAAATTTAGTAATGTTAATTGCAACAGTTTTCAGTTTAGTGTCAATGGGAATTTATATTGTGCAAATTAGTAAAAAAATACAACAAGTAAAAGTCAAACAATAATTATGGGTTTACACCACATTGTTATTCAACGTTTACAAGAATTAAATTTGAAAGTTGGAATTATTGAAACTAGTACGAACGGAATGATTTCATCTAATTTTGCGGTTTATGATGATTACGCTAAAGTTTATCAATTTGGATTTATCTTTAACGATTTATCATTAGCATGAAAATTTGATTTAGACACTAAAAATTTTATTTGCAAGAATAATGCTCGCAAACTAGCGAAATACTTTCATGATGAATATGATTGCGATTGTGTGTTAAGTGTTGTTTCAACGAGCAATGATCCCAACTTAAAAGAAATTCCCAATTTGCAAGTTGATGAAAAAATGAAGGACAATCCAAACGGACATGCCTTCATTTCCATTTATGTTGTTGATGAGTTCAATGATTATGAATTGCAATTCAAGTCTTACAATGAATTGCAAGATCGCATTACTATCACTAATAAAGCTATCAATACATTATTAAGTGTACTTTTAACTTTACATTAAAATTCCTTTAATTTAAGAAAATTAATAATTGCTTGTTTATCACTTGTTTGATAAATAACAAAATCATGATCTAAAAATACTAACGTTAAATCTTGTTTAACGTGGTATTTTTTATTTAATGCTTCAAAAACTTTGTAATCAATCACAATTACATCAATTGAACATTTTGCAAGCAATTGTTTTATTTCAGGTTGGATTATACTAGCAAATAGAAAAATTAATTTATCTTGGTTTTTAGTTAATTCACCAAGTTGCAAATAGGATGTTAAAACTTTAGTCATGCTTAATAATTTGCTTAATTAAGGTTCTAATTTGTTCAATGCAACTATTTAATTCATCATTAATGACGGTATAGTCATACATGTTTACTAACTTTAATTCTTCTTGGGCTTTTGCTAGTCGTTGATTAATGACTTCCATGCTTTCAGTATTGCGTTTGATTAAACGTTCTTTTAACGTTTCTATTGATGGTGGAGCAATAAAGATTTTGGTCATTGGTAAATCAAATGAACTTAATTTCTTTACCCCCACAGTTTCTATTTCAAGTAACACATTATTGCCACATGCTAATTGATTACGCACAAAAGATTTAGGAGTCCCATAATAATTATTGTTATATACTGCGTATTCTAAGAAATTATTTTTTGCTATTAAATCTTTAAAGTTATTAACCGTAGTAAAAAAATAATCTTTTCCATCTTGTTCATTATTACGTGGAAGTCTAGTTGTCATTGAAATGGACATGTGCAAATTTAAAGATTTATCTTGCATTATTTGATCCAAGATTGTTTTTTTACCAACTCCGCTTGGACCACTTATAATAATTAATTTTCCTGGTGCCATATTGTTTTTATAATTAATAATATTATCTAAACTTTGCTATTTTTATTTATAATTTTATAATAAGTAATTTTAACAAAATCGAATGTTTTTTCCTTGATTATGAAAGAATTAATACCAAACAAAAAATGATTATCGATGGATGATACACTTGTCATCCGAATGAGTTGTGCGCCAGTTGATCCAACCAAGCTTACCGCTGATGATCAATTATTGATGCAAAAAATGCAAGCATACATCGATGAATCGTATGCTAATCATGCTAAAAAATTGCATATTGTTCCTGGAATTGCCATTGCTGCAAATCAATTAGGAGTTCCAAAACAAATTGTGTACGTCCACTTTGATGGGGACGGAGTTGAACACAAATATATGTTGTTTAATCCAAAAATCATTTCTAGTTCCGTTGCCAAAACCTATTTGCCTCATGGTGAAGGTTGTTTATCAGTTGATGCTGATTACGAAGGGGTATCTATTCGTTATAAAACCGTAAAAGTAAGTGCTTACGACTACTTTAACAAAAAAGATATTATTATTGATGCTAAAGGAATTTTAGCTATTTGTTTGCAACATGAAATTGACCATTTGCATGGTTTAGTTTATTATGACCGGATTGCAGAAATTCCTGATAATGCTACTCCTTATCAACCAATTATTATGCAAAAACAAGTTGATAATCAAGCATCTAATCCTCAACCTGACCAAGCAAAAAATATGCAAAATAAAAATACAAATACTAAATAATTTTTTATATGCCAACAACTGAAGAAAATAATAAATTAATTGAAGAACCTACATCAACTACTGCTAATACTCCAATTAAGTCTTTAACACACAATCATGCTCCTACTTACATCTTTGCATTAGGAGGGGTTGGAGAAATTGGGAAGAATATGTATGTTATTCAACATGAAGATGAAATCATCATTGTTGATGCAGGAATTAAATTTGGAAATGAAAATCAACCTGGCATCAACGGAATTGTTCCCAATATTGACTACCTAAAAGAAAACGAAAAAAAGATTAAAGCTTTGGTAATTACCCATGGTCACGAAGACCACATTGGGGCGATTCCTCACTTATTAAAAAATGTGAAGATTCCCGAAATTTGAGCAGGTAAATTACCTTGTGAATTAATTAAAAAGAAATTAAGCGAATATAAGGACATCAAGTTTAATACTGCTAAAGATTTACATCCAATTAATGACGATAGTAAATTTAAAACTAAACATTTTACGGTTGAATTTTGTCGGGTTGCCCACTCTATTCCTGATGCATTTGCTGCTGCAATTACTACCCCCAATGGTTTAATTTTTGAAACCGGGGACTTCCGGTTTGATTTTTCAACCTATGGGGATCAATTCAATATTCAAAAAGCTGCGGAATTAGGGCAACGGGACGTAGCAGTATTAATGTGTGAAGCTACCAACGCACAACGGGAAGGCTTTAGCACTAGTGAATATTACGTCATTAAAAAACTAAAACAAATTATTTCCAAACAAATCGGACGTGTGTTTGTTTCTAGTTTTGCTTCCAACCTTTCCCGGATCGAACAAATTATTGCCATTTGTGTGGCTAATAACCGCAAAGTTTGTTTAATGGGTCGCAGTATGGATACAAACGTTAATGTTTCACGCAAAATTGGTTATTTAAACGTTCCAAACGAAACATTTATTACTCCTGCGGAAATCGCTAACTATCCTGATAACGAAGTAGCAATCTTATTGACGGGTTCGCAAGGTGAAGAATTAGCTGCACTAAGCCAAATTGCTTATGGTAAACATCACTACGTCACTTTTAAACCAACTGATACAGTAATCTTATCATCAAATCCGATTCCAGGAAACTACTTAAGTGTTGAAGAATTAGTTAACCAAATTTATAAGTGTGGGGTTAAAGTGTATGAAAATGGCCCTAACTGTAAGATTCATGCTTCGGGGCACGCTACGCAAACTGAATTACAATTGTTAATTAAAATTTTACGACCAACTAATTTAATTCCTATTCATGGTGAATATAAAATGATGGCAAGTTTAAAAAACCTTGCTGAGTTAGTAGGAATGGACGAAAATGCAATTAAAGTAAGTGCGTTGGGCCAAAAACTTGAATTGTATGATGGAGTAGTTGAAGTTACTGATGATTTTGTGCCAATTGGTAACACCTATATTGATGGTAACCAAGCACAAGATGGTGATCATGAAAACAACGATTCATGAGAAATTATTCAAGAACGTCAAAATATTTCTAGTAACGGAGTGTTTAATGTTCTTTTAATCTTCAACAAGAATAATAACACTTTAAATACTAATCCAATCATTTCAACCCGGGGATGTTTTTATGCCAAAGAAAACGCCTGATTAGTTAATAAAATAATGAGCACCATTAAGCAAATGGTTCAAAAGGAATTAAAGGAAAAGAAAGAAATTCCTTCTCATCAATTCTTGCGCAGTAAAGTCTTTAACATCGTAAGTCAATACATTTGGCGAACTAAGCATAAAACTCCACGAATCTTTACAAATATCATGGAAGTATAAAATAAAAAGTATGCCTAAAACGCATACTTTTATCATTCATTAGCACCTAATCTTAATAGATTGGGTGTTTTTTTAATAATGCTAATACTTGGTCTTTAACTTTATTGATTACTTGTTCATTACCATTACTATCAATAATTTGAATGATTCATTTACCAATTTGTTTAAATTCTTGTTCATTCAAATTTCTTGTCGTCATTGCAGGTGATCCCATTCGAATACCACTAGGGTGCATTGGTTTATTTTCATCATAAGGAACTGTATTCATATTAGCTAAAATATGAGCTTGTTCTAATCAATGTTCGACAATGTCACCTGTCTTGTTGCATTTTTGGTAAACATTAACGCAAAACAAATGGTTATCAGTTCCATTAGCAATTACATGATAATTGTGGTCAAGAAATACTTGGCATAATGCTTTGTTATTTCTAATAACATTTTCGCAGTAAGTCTTAAAGGAAGGTAGACTTGCTTCATAGAAGGCAACTGCTTTAGCAGCAATAATATTTTCTTGGGGTCCACCTTGCATGCCTGGAAAAACTGCACTGTCAATTTTCTTTGCAATGGTTGGATCATTAGAAAGAATAATTGCTCCTCTTGGACCACGAATTTGTTTTTGCATTGTCGTCATCACTACATCGGCATATGGAAATGGGGATGGATGCAAACCAGTCACTACCAACGCAGAAATATGGGAAATATCAGCTAATAAATATGCTCCTACTTCACTAGCAATTTCTTTAAATTTTTTTCAATCAATAATCCGTGAATAATTGCTTGCACCAGCAATGATTAACTTTGGTTTAACTTTTAATGCAAGTTCTCTAATTGCATCATAATCAAGCAATTCACTAGCTTTGTCAACATAATAGTGATCAATTTGGAAATATCTTCCAGCAAATGACACCTTGCTGCCATGACTTAAGTGACCTCCGTCAATTAAGTTCATGCTTAAAATTCGGTCACCTGGTTGTAATAAAGCAAAATAAATTTCTTCATTAGCCATCGAGCCGCTCAATGCTTGCACGTTAGCAAATTGACAATTAAACAATTTCTTTGCCCGTTCAATGGCTAATAATTCTAGTTGGTCTACTACTTCAGTTCCTGGATAATAACGCTTGTGGGCATATCCTTCTGCGTACTTATTCATAAATACTGAACCTGTAGCATCAAGAATATCTTGCGAAGCGTAATTTTCGCTAGGAATAAGGTTGATGTATTCTTGTTCTCGCTTAGTTTCTTGGAGAATTAATGATTCTACTTCTTTATCTATCACGTTATTTTATTTTCCTATTTTTTATGATTCTTTTCGTATTCCATAATCGCTTGAATTCGATTATAGTGATAATCATATAGTGGATTTGTATTTAAAAATGTTTGCACAATTGCTAAGTTATCAGCAATATTTACATATTGACCACTTAAGCATAAAACATTGCAATGATCATGCGACACTGCATAAGTTGCTAATTCTTTTTTATCAACTAAACCAGCAATAATTCCGGGTACCTTGTTTGCCGCAATACTCATTCCTACCCCAGTGCCACACACTAAAATCCCTTTGTTATCTTTAGCAGTTAATACATTTTCACATACTTGAAAAGCAAACTTTTGGTAATCAGTGCGATCTAAACTATTTGTTCCACAGTCAATATATGCAATCTTATTTTCTTTCAAATAATGAGCAATGGCACATTTTACTAAATAACCAGCATGATCAGATCCTAAATAAATCATGATTAGTTTTTATTTATTTTTTAATACTATTTAAGGAATTTTCAATTTGGTCTAAAGTAATTGCCCCTTGCCGAACAATTTTGTTTGTGTCAAGATCATAAATAGTGCTTGGACTTGGAGTGTATGATACTCCTTTAACAACTAATAAATCATTGCTTGCAGGGTTATCTTTAAATTTTTCAAATGCTTCTTTACTGTTTCGAAATGGTTCTTCACCACTAATATTAGCACTTGTACAATAAACTGACCCCACAATTGGTAAGACTTTTAGCACTTCCTTATGATTGGGAATGCGGTAAGAAATATGGTCATAAATTAGTGTTAATTGGCCAGGTCAAAAACTTTCTGCTAATCTTTTTAATTCCTTACTTGGATGAGGAATTTTGTTAACGTCTTCTACTAATAAAACAATCTTTTTTTGTTTTGGCCGATTTTTTAAACTATATAGCAAGTCTTCATTCTTACTAAATAGGCCTAAAACAGTATCAGTTTCCATTAAGACTGCTTTATTGTGCATTAAATAATCAATAATTTTATCAAAATCATCATATGAACATCATTCCATTATTTTTCCTCTACTTTAATAATTAAATAACGAGTCAATTGATGATAATCTTTTTCAAAAACGTACGAATAATTAAAGGCATCTTTTCATCAAATTTGGTCTAGTAATTTTGTTAATGAATTAACAAGTGCTGGATCAATTTCTAAATATACCTTAATTTTCTTGGCCATCAAATAAGGTAAATTTGTCAATAATAATTGATAAAAATAAAGGCCACTATTTTTAGCAAACAATGCATGATGTGGTTCATAGCGAAGCACGTTTTTTTCAACTTGTTTGCTGGTAATGCTAATGTAAGGAGGATTCATGACCACCACATCAAATTTTTGTTTGTTTGTTATTAAAAAGAGTTTGACGTCTTCTTGTTTTAAATGAACTTGATGCAAGACTTCTAATCTTTTTGCGTTTAATTTCATTAAATGAAAAGGAATTTCATATTTTTCAACTAATGTTACTTTTGCATTTAATGATTTTGCTAGTGAAAGACCGATATTACCAATTCCTGCACACAGATCAAGGATTCTAATTCCCCGAAAATTTTCTAAAATTATTTTATCGACCAATAATTCAGTTTCAGGACGGGGAACAAAAGCTCCCTTTCTAATAAAAAATTGGTAATTATAAAAACTTTTGTTGTGTGTTAAGTATGCACACGGGAATTTGCAGTTACAAATGAGAAACAAATCTAGATAAAAACTATTTAATTGATCTTCAAAATCAATTGGTTGATTGCGATATAAGTAAAAGTGTTGCACATCTTTTACTTTATGTGAAAAAGCAAAAACTAATTCTAAAAATTCATGATCCAAGTTTGGATCATCGTGGTAGTTATATTTAGTTAAAAATTTCTTTTGTAACTGAAAGAATGTCATTATAGTTCTAATTCCTTTAGTTTTTCTAATTGATCATTGGCGACTAAAGCAGAAATAATTTCATCAAGGTGACCTAACATAATTTGGTCAAGTTTATTTAAAGTCAAGTTAATGCGATGGTCTGTAACCCGGTTTTGGGGATAGTTATAAGTACGAATTTTTTCAGCCCGTTCTCCACTACCAACTTGATTTTTACGCATGTTGGAAATGGCTTCGTGTTGTTCATTCTTATATTTTTCCCACAATTTTGCCCGTAGCATTTGCATTGCAGTTTCCCGGTTTTCAATTTGACTACGTCCTTCTTGACAAGCTACGACGATTCCAGTTGGTAAGTGTGTTAAGCGCACTGCAGAGTCAGTCCGGTTTACGTGTTGACCACCAGCACCACCAGAGCGGTAAGTATCAACCCGTAAGTCACTAGGATTAATTACCACTTGAATATCATCTACTTCCGGTAAGACTGCAACCGTAATGGTTGAAGTGTGAACTCTACCTTTACTTTCAGTTAATGGGACTCTTTGAACACGATGCACTCCTGATTCAAATTTCATTTTGGAGTAAACATCTTTCCCCATAATTTTAAAGGCAATAAAATCAATCCCCAATGAATTTTGGGCAATATTTAAAATTTGAATTTTTCAGCCTTGACTTTCAACATATTTTTGATAACAATCAAAAAGATCGGACACAAAAATAGAAGATTCATCTCCACCTGCAGCTGGTCGCATTTCGACGATAACGTTCTTAGAGTCGTTTTCGTCTTTAGGCAAAAGCATAATCTTGATTTGTTCTTCTTTAGCACCAATTTTTGATTTAATTTCTGCTAATTCATCTTGAGCAGTCTTAATTAAATCTGGGTCTTTTTCCGTAGCAATAATTTTTTCGCATTGGTCAGCAAAATCAATATCTTGTTTATAAGTTAAAAACAAATCGCAAACATCTTGATTGTCCTTGATTTGTTTATTAAGATTTTTGATTTTGTTAATATCCGTACAGTTTTCTAATTCTTGTTTGAATTCTTCAATGCGTTTATAAATACTATCTACGGTAGTATATAAACGTTTGTTATATTCCATAAAAAATTATCAAGAAAACTTGGACTATTTTTCTTCAGTTGAATTTTCAACTGGTGTTTCAGCTTCTAGATCGCTAAAACCATTCATCTTTTTGGAAGCAGTTTTAGTTGATTCTTTGCTGGTTGCTGCTTTCTTTGTCGTCTTAAATTGTTTACCAGTTTCAAATTTTTTGTTTAATTTATCAGACTTTGCAACATTGGCAGTAGAACTTGTTTTTCCCATGTATCATGGGTGACAGTGAGAGCAAACATCAATATTGCATACTGCATTGTGGTACGTTGATTCAATTTTGAATTCAGATCCACAAGATGCACATTTAAAAGTTACGATTTGTGTTTTTGGTTGAATTTCAGTTTTCATAGTATTAATCACCTATTTGTATTATTTAACCTTAATTATAAATATATTTATTTTATCAAAAATAAATTTTCCTTGTGACGAAACATCCAAGGATGCTATTTATTTTACAATTTTTCCCCGCATTTCAAAAATCATATCCCGTAATTCCGCGGCTCGTTCATATTCTTTATTAGCAGCTGCTTTTAGCATTTCTTTTTCGAGTTTGTTAGCTAATTTAGCTTGCATCTTATCACTTAAAGTACTCTTATTGTGATTATGAGTTTTAGTTTGACTAGAGTCACTAATGTTTGGTAATTTACTAATTGGTTTAATGATGGTATGTGGAGTAATATGATGTTCTTCGTTATATTTAGTTTGAATTTCTCTTCGCCGTTCGGTTTCCTTAATTGCTTTTTCCATTGCTTCAGTTTTTTGGTCAGCATACATAATGACATGGCCATTGACATTTCTGGCTGCCCGTCCAATCGTTTGAATTAAAGATCGTTCGTTTCTGAATAATCCAGTCTTATCAGCATCCAAAATCGCTACTAATGATACTTCGGGAACATCAAGTCCTTCCCTTAATAAATTAATTCCGACAATGCAATCATAAACTCCTTTTCGTAAATCATTAATGATTTTGGAACGTTCCAAAGTTTTTAATTCATTATGGAGATAAGCAGTTTTAATTCCCCGTTGTTTTAAGAATTCAGTTAGTGATTCAGCCATTTTGATGGTCATGACGGTAATAAAAGCTCGTTCATTATGCTTTTGCTGAATTTGTAATTCCTTAATTAAATCTTCAATTTGGTTTAAAGTTGGGCGAATTTCAACTTTTGGATCAACTAGACCAGTTGGGCGAATAATTTGTTCAACCACATGATTATTAACCAGATTTAGTTCATAATCATTTGGAGTAGCACTAAAGTAAACTGCGTTTTTAACCTTATCATTCAATTCATCGAAATCTAAGGGGCGGTTATCTAGTGCACTTGGTAAGCGAAAACCATATTCCACTAAAGTTTGTTTGCGCGAAATATCAGTGTTGTGCATTCCACGAAATTGGGGAAGAGTCATATGCGATTCATCAATCAGCAATAGCCAATCTTTATCAAAATAATCAAAAATGGTATATGGTTCTTCTCCTTTCTTTCTTCCTTCAAGATGAGCAGCATAGTTTTCAATACCCGGGCAAACTCCAAATTCACGCATTGATTCCATGTCTTGTTTAGTGCGTTGAGCAATTCGTTCTGCTTCTAACGGTTTATTATTTTTAGTAAAGTATTGAATGCGTTCTTCTAGTTCTTTTTCAATTTCGCCAATGGCATCTTTTTGCTTTTCACTGTTAATAATGTATTCATCAGCTGGGAATAAATAACACCAATTTTCTTTACTAATAACTTCACCTGTTAACGGATTCATTTTGGTAATGTCTTCAACTTCATCCCCATAAAAAGAAATGCGGTAAACAAATTCATCAGTTGATCCTAAAGCTATTTCAACAACATCCCCTTTTACTCTAAAAGTACCAGGTTGTAAGTCAATATTATTATTTTGATAATTTAACCGGACTAATTTGCGTTTAAATTCATTTAATGGTAACCGCATTCCTTTTTTAATCAGCATTCGGAACATCTTAAATTCATCAGGAGGGCTAGTTGGATAAATCGCAGCTACCGATGCAACTACGATTACATCGTTATATGCACTAATGGATGCTAAGGTTGAGAGCCGAAGCATTTCAATATCTTTATTTGATTTGGAATCCTTTTCAATATAAGTATCAGTGCGAGGAATGTATGCTTCAGGTTGGAAGTAATCAAAGTAAGAAACAAAATATTCCACGTGGTTGTTTGGAAATAATTCTTTAATTTCTGTATATAGTTGCATGACCAGGGTTTTATTTTGGGCAACAATCACGGTGGGACG
The DNA here is from genome assembly GCA_017645255.1 of bacterium. The sequence continues at coordinate 52,584 of JAGCPI010000025.1, read as the reverse complement.
GTTTAATTGTTGAATTATATTTGCCATCGTAAAAGTTTTTCCAGTTCCAGTAGCACCTAATACAACTTGGTGTTTTTTATTATCATTTTTAATTCCACTAACAACTTCTTTAACTGCTCGTTCTTGGTCATTAGTCATCTTAAAATTAGTAACTAATTCGAATGGCTTATCTTCTTTAGTATACTGTTCAACAGATGGTTGAGATGCAGTTGGTACAGTTATTGTTGTTGGTGAATTAGTAGTTTTCTTTTCTTCTTTTCTTGATTCTTCAGTTTTACTTATTGATTTGTTACTTGTTTTCTTACTAGTTTTTTTTGCTTTAGTTGTTAATGCTTGTTTGGTTGCTAATTTTGTATCATCTAGAGATGATACATTATTTTTACTTTGCATCATTTTGTGAACTTTCTATTTGGCTAGAAACACTATTAACAACTTGGGCTTCTTTTTGCTTTTCTAGCATCATCATTGCTAGTTGCTTATAAGCATCACTTTGAGCAGCTTGTTGTGCTTCATCATTATTTTGTTGTTTTTGAACTTGGGATGATAAATTAGCATATTGTTGCACACTATTTTGTGTTTGTTGCATCGCATTGTTGCTTACATTAATCCCAAAACCACGGTTCTTCGTTGATTTGATATAGGCAAATATCACTTGGTAAGCAACGTCTTTTTTTAATTTTTCAAAAGCTTTATCACTTTCTTCAACATATAAGTGCAATGGAGATACTTGTTCCAAGCTTCGTAATGAAACACCTTCCCGAATCTTAGTACTTAAATCAAGGTGCTTAGTTCAAGCATTATCTAGATAACTAATAAGAATTGCCTTTGCTTTTTGGTTTGCTATTTCTACCCCGCTTTTTTTGACATCATCATCAATTTTCTTTAATAATACTTCACTAATCTTGTTGGTAATTTCGTTGGCATCTAATCCAATAAAATCCTTTTCAGCAAGGATTTTTTCTTCAAAGCATTGTTCGTTTAAGGCTTTAGTTAATGCCCCAATGTTAACTTTATTAGTATTCGTGTGATCTCAGAAAATATTAGTGGTATCTTTTGCAATTAGATTGCACATCTTACGTAAAGTGGCAATATTATCATTTGATAAAAGAATTTGATCACGTTGCTTATAAATTAGTTCCCGTTGATTACTTAATACTTGGTCATAATCAATGAGGTTTTTTCGCATGTCGAAGTTTAAACCTTCAACCTTTTTTTGGGTATTAGTAATGATTCAGCTAAAGAATCTGGAGTCATAGATTTTACCGTTATTATCGGATTTATCATACCGCTTATTAGCTTTTTCAATATTATCAGTTGCATACCGTTCAAAAATATTGTCTTCCAAAGAAATAAAAAATCTACTTTCTCCTGGGTCACCTTGCCTACCACTACGACCTCGTAATTGTAAGTCAATTCTGCGTGCATCATTACGTTCCGTACCAATGACATACAATCCTCCCAGTTCTTTTACCCCTGGTCCTAATTTGATATCAGTTCCTCTTCCTGCCATGTTCGTAGCAATGGTAATGGATCCTTTTTGTCCAGCTTGAGCAATAATTGCTGCTTCCTTTTTGTTATTCTTTGCGTTTAACACTTGGTGTGGAATTTTTAATTCCGATAATTTCGTACTAATAATTTCAGAGTCAACAACATTGGTAGTTCCAACTAGAATTGGTTGGCCTAGTGCGTGACGTTCAAGAATTTCTTCAATAACGTAATTTAACTTCGTTGCTTTACTATCAAAGACATAATCAGGTTGGTCTTTTCTTACTACTGGTTTATTAGTTGGCACTGGTACTACTACTAAGTTGTAAATTTTTAGAAATTCTTCCCGTTCAGTTAAAGCAGTTCCACTGACCGCTGATAATGTTTCGTAGTTACGAAATAATGATTGATAAGTAATGGAAGCAACTGTAATGTTTTCTGGTTCAATTTTTACACCTTCTTTAGCTTGAATAGCTTGTTGTAAACCATTACTATAACTGCGACCTTCCATAATCCGACCCGTAAAGTGGTCAATTAATTTAATTTCATTATCTTGAACAATATATTCCTTACCATTAGCAAATACAAAATTTGCCATGATGGCATTTGATAATTTATGCAATAAATCACTGTTTTGGAAGTTAAAGATGTTATCAATGTGCATGTATTCATTGGTTTTCTTCATTCCTTCGTAAGTTAAAGAAATTCCTTGGGTTTCAGGATCAACTTCATAATCATCTTTGGTTAAAGTTTTTGCATATGTATCAATCTTTTTATAAATTTCATCATCAGATTGGGGCAATCCTGAAATAATTAATGGAGTTTGTGCTTCATCAATTAAAACCGAGTCAGCTTCGTCGACAATGGCAAAATTAAGACCCCTTAGTACTTTTTGGTCATAACTTTGCACCATGTTATCTCTTAAATAATCAAATCCTAATTCACTGTTAGTAGTGTAAGTAACATCAGCTTCAAAAGCAAACTTTTTTTGGTTTGCTTTAAAATCAGCTGAATTGTACCTAGCTGTCATTTTTAAACGATTTAATACTTTATTAGCAAATTCTGCATCCCGTTCAACAAGGTATTGGTTTACAGTAACAAGGTGTAATCCTTTTTTGTATAATGCACACACATATGCAGCTAGCAATAAAGTTAAAGTTTTTCCTTCCCCAGTTTTCATTTCGGCAAAGTTTCCGAAAATAACAATAATTGCTCCAATAATTTGCACAAAAAAAGCAAACATGCCAGTTTCGCGGTACGCTGCTTCTCTAATTGTTGCTAGTGCATCAACTAAAACTAAACCAATATTACCGCCTTCACTATTAAGAATTTTGATAAATTCATCAGTTTTATTTTTTAATTCTTCATCACTTAGTTGACGGTAATATTCTTTCTTGCTATCTACTTTGATGGCAATATTCTTTGCCATTTGTAAAATCCGGTTCTTGGGAAGTAGCATTTTAAATGGATTTTTCATTGTTTGTTTTTCCTTCCTTGGTTGTTTGATTAGTATATTTAAAGTGAATTTTTAAAGTGTCATAAGCCATTTCATTTCAATTTGATTCATATTTAGCACGTAATTGATTAATTGCTTCATCAATGGCTTGTTGGTTAAACCCTAAGGGTAAAATCACTCCTACTTGTAACGATAAATCTTTGATTTGCTTTAAAAAATAATAACGAGCAATAATTGAAGCACATGCCACTGCTAAATATTTTGATTCAGCTTTTGGGGTAAAAATATCGATTTTAGCAATATATTTTGGATTTAACGTGTTTAAATAGCTATCATAATGAGTCTTGTTAGCGTATTGATCTAAAATGGTTACGTATTGTAAATTTTTATTTAATTTTTGTTGTAAATGATAAATAGCTTCATTATGAGCGTACGTTTTAATCACGTGGGAATTATGGAATTTGCTGTATAAAAAATTATATTGTTTTGGTGAAACTACACATACTTCGTAAATCACTTTTTTAATTAGAGTTTTTGCTAATCTAATGGTCGTAGAAATGGATAATTTCTTTGAGTCTTTGATGGGTAAGTCAATAATTTCTTGACAGATTTGCTCATCTAAAAAAACAGCACACGTCACAATGCCACCAAAGTAGTCACCAACTCCTACTTCATCAGCTCCAATTGTATTGATAAAATCATCCATTATTTTTTGTTATTATTTATAATAAATCATTAGTATTATAAATTAAAGAATGATTGAAGACCTTTGATTTGTTAACGTTAATTCCTTAAAAAAACAGCCTAATAATTCACATAATTTTGCTCATTATTTGTTTGCTCAAAATCAACTAGAAGTAAGTAAAATTTGCCAAAAAATTGATTTAAAGCAATTAAGAAAATCATGTGAAGTAGAAATTAAAAATTGTCAAGATCGTTTCATTTGAAATTGATTAGCATTAATTGGTTTTGCAGCTTTTTTCATTTTGGGCATTATTTTAATCATTGTGAATGCTATTGCATTACATCATACCCATGGATTATTAATTGGGGGAATTATTATTTGTGTAATTGATATGATTGTAGCAATTGTCATTTATTTTGCTGATAATTGGTGTAATCCATTCATGTATTGGTGATACGAAATTTTACTGCAATTAAAACCATACTTAATCAATACCCAAGATCTTCCAATTAGTTTATATTTACTTTATTTTCCTAACCAATACAAAGTAAGAAAATATCCTAGTGGTTTTTATTTCTTATATGCATTAAGTACCAAACAATTTAATCCTAATTTAACTAAGTATTTAAATTCACAATTACTTGCTAGCATGGTTGGAGATAATTATGACCCTAATAAAGAAGTAATTAATTTTAAAAATTATTTAAAGTATTGGGGTAATATTAAAGCAATTTATGAATGAGCTAATTTCTTATTAAAGTTAATTAATTGATTTGAAATTAACCAAGCCATTAAGAAAGTGAATGTATATCAAAAATAATTATGATTGGGGTCGACTTATTTGATTTAAACCGGCAGGTTTATTTTACAGATAAAAAGTTAATTGAACGTTTTTTCTTTCCCAGCGAACAATGTTTAATTTTTAATAGTAACCATCCAACAAAATTAGCTTGTAAATTATTTTGCTGTAAAGAAGTTACTTATAAGATTTTGCACAATTTATTTCCCAATTTTAGTTTGAATAAATTTTTAATTGAAGTATCTTATATTAACTTTGTTTTTAAAGTAAAATTTCATACTGAAAATTATCAAATTGATGATGAAAGAAGAATTGCTTTAAAAAAAATAAATTTCACTCAATTTTATTTTTCTGATAGCGATGAAAATAACTATTTAATGATGGTTGGAGTTTACCAACCATTGATTACATTTTAAATGGCATGGTGGTGCTAATCATTTAGATGGGATTTAATAAATAAAATATAATATAGGATAGTACGTTTGCATCATCTTGGTGCAAACATATCTTTTTTTATAAGGACTAAACTGATGCCAAATACAAGCACAAATATGACAAAAAAATCGCCATTATTTGCCATTATTGATGAAATGGTTAATAATGTTCAATTAAGTAAAGATGAAATTATTGAAACTTTGGAATATGCTTTGAGTAAGGCATATAAAAAAATCTTTACGGGAGCCGAACTAAAAATCATTATTGATTACAATAAAGGTAAAATTGCGATTAATAAAATTTTAAAAGTTGTTGACGATGATTATTTTGATAAAGAAGGAGACGATGATTGCGAAATTAATATTTCTACTATCAAGCAAAAAAATCCCGATGTAAAAGTTGGTGACGTGATTGAAGAAGAAATTCCATTAAGTGATTTTGACGGTCCAATGGTGCACAGCGTCATGCAACTATTTAAACAAAAAATTTCCGAAAAAATGAACCAAAATATTTTTGCCCAATGAAAGGATAAGAAAGGCAAAATTATTCAAGCTTCTGTTGAATCAACTGATCCCAAAAAAGGATTTTCTTACGTTGAATTTGGAAACACCAAAGGTTTTGTAGCTGCGTCTGATAAAATTCCAGGTGAAAAACTTCTGCAAGACCGCACCTATAAATTCTATGTTAAGGATGTTAAAGAACAAACAAAGGGTTGACCAATTATTCTTTCGCGCAGTGATGAAGGACTAGTAAGAGAATTATTGCGCCTTGAAGTGCCAGAAATTCAACAAGGAATTGTTGAAATTGTTAAAGCAGTAAGACGAGCTGGATTTAAAACTAAAGTTGCGGTTAAAAGTAACAATATTAATGTTGATCCAATCTCTACTTGCATTGGACCTAATCACTCCCGGGTGGACAGTGTTTTACAAGAAATTAATAACCCCGAAAATACAGCTAAGCCAGAAAAAATTGAATTTATTCGGTGGTATGATGATCCCGTCAAACTAATTGCTAGTGCGTGCATTCCTACTCATATCACGGGGGTAGAAATTGTTGATAATGACCAAAAAATTGCTACAGTTATTGTTCCAAACGAAGCATACTCAGCTGTCATTGGTCAACAAGGAGCAAATGTTCGATTAATTAGTTTGTTAACGGGTTGATCAATTGATGTAAAAAAGGAAGAAGAAGCATTTGCAGAAAACCTTGATTTTGTTACCATCAATCCTTCTTTTTACGAACGCAAACGCAATAATTTAAATCCACTACCACAATTTGCAAGTGCTGATGAAACTTTACGTAATCTTGAAAATTCCAAAACTGCAGTGGAAAATTTCTTAGGAATTAAAGATAACCAAGTTATTGGGAATAAAGATGAATCTGCATCCATCAAAGTTGAAAATCCTGAACCACCAGTTTCAAATCAACTAGAAACTGGAGTTTCACCAACCGATGAAGCAAACAATTCAGTGCAACAAAATGAACCTGCACCAAGTGCAATTAATGCAAAAGAAGAACAACCTCAAACACATATAAAAGAAAAGTCAGTTAAAAGTAAAATGAGTAAGACAAGTACAAAAATTGATTACGCAATGCTTAAGGCATCAAGTAATGCTCAAAATATTAACTCCATTGAATCTATTTTAGAAAGTTCTGATAATACTTCTACTACTAAGAAAGCAAAGAAAACCACCAAGAAAGGTAAGTTTTCAAAAGTTAATTCTTCCACAAGTGCTACTAAATCAACTCCTAAAGAAAATAAGAAGAAAAATATTCTTGATGAATTTAACGATATTACCAAAGAATATTTGGAAGATGATGAAGATTTAGATGATAATAGTGATCTTGACGAAGAATTCGATGATACCGAATACGATAAATAATCACTAATTTAATTATTATTTGAGAAAATAAGAGAGGAAAAAACAATGAAAAAGGACCACCAAAAAAACAAAAAGAATGCTGACAACCGTAAAGCAATTGAAATAAATTCTTTATTGCATAAAGTAAATGTAGGAGTAAACAGTGACAATGTCTTTGTTTTTTCTTCTCCATTAACCGTGATTGATTTTGCTAAAAGCGTCAATCACCCTGCTTCTGAAATCATTCGTTATTTTTTAATCAAAGGTCAAATGTTAAATATTAATTCCTTATTAACTGAAGAACAAATTGGGGAATTATGTTTAAATTTTGGACTTGATTTTAAAAAAGAAGATGAAGTTACTGAAGAAAATATTTTTGACCACATTAAAGTAAATCCAGCCGGTGCTAAATATATTAAACGAGCTCCGATTGTTACGATCATGGGTCATGTTGACCATGGTAAAACTAGTTTACTAGATGTTATTCGGAACACACATGTGGCCGCTAAGGAAGCAGGGGGAATTACCCAACACATTGGAGCTTACCAAATTAAATATAACAATCAACCAGTTACATTTATTGATACTCCAGGGCATGAAACCTTTAGTGAAATGCGGGCCCGGGGGGCTGAAATTACGGACATTATCGTGCTCGTGGTAGCTGCTGACGATGGAGTAATGCCCCAAACAATTGAAGCGATTGATCATGCCAAATCATCCAAAGCCAAACTCATTGTTTTCATTAACAAGATGGATAAGCAAGGTGCTAATGTTGATAAGGTCTTGTCACAACTAGCTGACCATGATGTGTTAGTGGAAGATTGAGGGGGAGATGTGATGTGTGTTAAAGGTTCAGCATTAAAGAAACAAGGAATTAATGAATTACTTGAATCAATTTTCTTGTTAGCTGACCTTGATGATCACCAAGCAGTGGTAAATTCGTTACCAATTGGGGTAGTATTAGAATCAAAGCTTGATAAAGGACTTGGTCCCCAAGTAAGCATTATTGTTCAACAAGGAACCCTACGCAAAGGCGATTACATTGTTTGTCAATGTACGACTGGTCGCGTCCGCACTATTAAAAATGAAAATGGGGAAAACATGGATGAAGTTTTACCCTCAACTCCTGCTATTATTTCTGGTCTTGATTCATTACCAAATCCAGGGGATCATTTCATTGCATTACGCGATGAAAAATTAGCTAAATCAATTGCTTTAAAATTAATCAAGAAGCAAATTAACGAAGAACGATTATATGAACTAAGTAACAAAAACCAAGAAGATACTTCTGATAAAAAAGTTACCAATATTATTTTGCGTGCTGATGCGAATGGTAGTATTGAAGCGATCAAAAATTTGTTTAGCAAGATTAATATTGATGGAACATCATTAAAAATTATTCGCAGTGCAATTGGTTCTATTAGTGAATCTGACGTCAAACTTGCTAAAGCAAGTAAAGCGTTAATCATTGGTTTTAATGTTCGTCCTTCCAAACTAGTACGAGATCTTGCTAATAATATTGGGGTGAAAATTTTATTCCAAAATGTTGTTTATGCCTTAAAGGACCAAATTGAACACATTCTGATTGGTTCACTTGACCCAGTTTATGAAGAAAACACGATTGGTGAAGCAAGTGTTAAACAAATCTTTAAAGCATCAAGTGTAGGAACCATTGCTGGGTGCGTAGTAATCTCGGGTAAAGTGGTTAGAAACGCAAAAGCACGCGTGATTCGGGACGGGATTGTAATTTACACGTCTTATATTGCTTCTTTAAAACATTTAAAAGATGACGTTAAAGAAGTTAGCGAAGGCAAAGAATGTGGACTTACAATTGCAGGCTTTAATGATATTAAAGACGGTGATAGCATTGAATGCTTTATTGAACAACAAGTTGATTTGGAAAAGAAACTAGGAGGACAAGCAAGTGAAAAGAAAAACTAGTCATCCTTACAGTAAAGATAAGAAAGAAGCATTAGTGCTTGATTATCTTAACGAACAACTTTATAAAATCAAAGATCCTAAAATTGATCCGAAAGTAATTTGCTTCACGGATGTAAAATTGTCTCCTGATTATAGTTATTGCGATGTATATGTTGATTCTCGATTTAGGGACCAACTTGATGAAATTGTGAAACAATTAAATCAAAAAACAGGCGTTTTTCGCACCTATCTTGCCAAGAACATGACTACTTACAAAGTGCCAATTGTTCGTTTTAATCGAGATAGCGTCATGGATAATGTAGCAAAAATTAACCAAATTTTCAATGATATTAAGCAAAAAGAAGAACACCACGAAAACAACTAGACTCGTTAAATTTTCTTGAATTAGTTATTTTTTAACTTTATGAGCCTATTTATGTGGTTGGTTTACTTTTAAACATAGTGCTGATTTAGAATCAAGTTTAAAAGTAATTAAGCATAATAAACGCAATGGTTTACGTAAACCATTAGTATTTCCTGTGCAAAACCCCAACGTTAAAATCAGAAACGTTGTTAGTACTTACGGGAATGTAGAATTAAATTCACATTCTTTTAAGGAAGAAAAGCAAAAATATTTGCAAACTTTATCCAAGAAAAAACAAGAAGACTACGCTTACGAATTAAGACTTTACCATAAATGGTTATTTTTATGACCATTTTACTGATTATGAATTAAATTCATTCGCCTTTTTAATTTAGATTTTGTCATTAATAAAGACTCTAGATACGAATTTAGTTCCGAAGAACTTGAATCATATGTGATTAGACAAACTCGCTTTGAAACCATGTGAGATAAGGTAAGCATTTTGCACTGATTTAGATCTTATTATTTTTATTTAAAGCAAAAAATTCAACAAAAATCTTATCAAAAATGAAACTGAATTGCTTACATTAGTTCTTCAGTAATCTTTGTAATTTGTTTAAGCATTATTATTGCTTATAGTGTTTATGCAATCGAAGGAACTGCCACCGTTCCTTTTGCTCCAATTGGAACTTATCCTAATTTCTTTTTGATGAAATTAGCATTTAGTCATGCCGTATTAGGAGTAGCTGTTTTTGCTTTAGTTTTATTATTAGTGCCAATTGTAATCTTAATTTCTTTGTGATTAAATAATATTAATGATGCTCAATATAACATCATTTATGTATATAGCCAACAAGTAACTTACATCATTGTCTTTATCTTTCTTGTTTGCAGTGCATGCATGGAACTAGCATTATATTTTGCTCATTAGAATTGATATTTTTTAATTCGTTGTTTATTTAAATTTCAGAAAAATTTGAAAATGTAATGGTGATTACGCAAGATTAAATACATTTCATTAGTAAAAATATTTGAATCTGATAATAAATAACCAACATGTTTAATTCCTGGAATTTTATAAATATTTGATTGATAGTTATGAAATTTGAAGTAAGGATTAGTTTGCTTACTTCACATTTGGTAAAGATCAATCTTTTTTTGTCCTTGTAAAAAATTAAAAGTAATTTGGTTTGGAATTACAGTGGTGCTTTCGTATCAATAAGCTAAATGATCAAAAAAAGCATCAAATAAAAAGTTGGCTAGATTTTCATCTAGTAATTCTTGGTAATATTGCTTAATAATGCTAATAAATAAAGTTGCAGCTTGTTTTGCAATTTCATTAAAAAAATGAAAATAAGGATTATTAATTACGATGTCAGGCTTTAAATAGACATACAACATGATTTCTTTCACATTGTTAGTTTGAATATCTTTTAAAGGTTTTAATTGGCAAAAATAAACCTTTAAGGCAATAAAAAATAAATAGAACAAACTGTAGTTATAGTTAAAAATTGATTTATCTAAGAAGTTTAAATTTTGTTTAGTTACTAGTAAGGCAATCGCAAATAGTTGTCTCACTTTTTTTAATAATTCTTGATCTTTATTAATTAGTTTTTTGAAAAAAAGATGGATTAAAGAATTATTTCAAATATAAACAGCACTATGATTTGAAATAATTAATTGGTTCACAATTAAATTAAAAGAATGTAATGGAGCAGTACCCACTGATTTAAATACCAATTTTTGTTGATTAATTTGATCATTATTAATTAACTTAGTTAACTTATCCATTAAAACAGTGTGATAAGGATTATTTTCATCATAGGCAATGTTAACTTCCTTGTGGTAGTTTAAACTAAAGTTAAGCAAACTATATCCTTCGTAGTTAAAGAAGTAATATTGTTCATTTAAGTCAATAATTTTGCTATTTGATAAGTATGGGGAGACAAAAATGCAATTAGGCAAACTAAAAGAAATATCATTGCCTTTTAAGATTTTCTTTTTATAGGTATCCACCATATTTTTAAATTTGAAGTTCTTGCTAATTAATCATTCATTATTAACATTAAGAATGTCATTTTTTAATTGTTGTAAATTTTCATTCGTAACTACAATGTTTAAATATTTAGCAATTACTTTTAATTGCAAGTTTTCAATTCCAATTTGAAATAATTGTAAGTATTGGGAAAAGGTATTAATTACAGTTTGCTTAAAGTAATTAAAGGTTTCATCATGTAATAAATCTTCTTTTCACGCAAAAAACTGATCAAAAATAATTTGGTAAGTTTGATTTGATGATTGTAAATAATTAATTTTCTTGTTTAGTTCCATTAATTCTAAACTATTTGTTCGACGGTAATAATTACCAATAAATCATTCATCAATACAAATTTTTGTTGCATTTTGCAAAATAAAGCAATTAAAAAGGACATCTTCAGCTGCAAAAATGCGCAGCTTGGTTAATCCTAATTTCAAAATTGTTTGTTGAGCTTTTATCACTAAGTTTGCCTTATACAACTTATTTCACATCAAATTTTGGCTAAAACTAACTCCAACTGGTTCAAACATAAAGTTTAATAGATTTGGTGCATTATATTCATCATGCAAGAATTTGTTCTTTTTTTCGATTAATGTCATATTTTCAATGACATAAGCAAAATTACAAACGGTGATATCACAATTTTTATATTGCATGTAGTTGTACATATGGCGAATGAAATCAAGATCATAGTAATCATCTCCATCTAGAAAGCAAATATATTGACCTTTCACAAAATTGATTGCATTCATCCGGCTGGTAAACAATTGACTATTTTTTTTATTATAATGAACTTCAATGCGTTCATCATATGCAAGAAATTTTTGATAAATGTCCTTAATTTTTGGGTCAGTTGAACAATCATCTTGAATAATGATTTGCAAATTTGCATAGGTTTGATTAGTGACTGATAAAATTGCTTTTTCAATGAAACGGGCATTATTATAATTATTAATAATCACACTAATTAATGGTAAAGAAGTATTCATAATTCCTTATTAAATAATATAGATTTAACCAAATAATAATTAAAAACTGGGTTAAAATATATAAATAATAATAACCCAATATATTGCAGGAGCAAAAAAATATGGAAAATAAACTAGATGTTATTATCGAAATTCCTAAGCATTCCAATATTAAGTATGAATACGACCGCAAGACTAAGCAAATTGCAGTTGACCGGATTTTGTATGGGGCAAATATTTACCCACAAAATTACGGATTTATCCCAAGCACCTTGGACTGAGATGGCGATGAACTAGATGCTTTAGTAATCGCTGATCAATCTTTTATTCCTGGTGTTAGTGTTCCAGTAAGAATTCTAGGTGCTATGGAAATGATTGATAGTGGTGAAACCGACACCAAGTTAATCACAGTTATTTCATGCGATAAACGTTTTGAACACATTCGCACTTTAGATGATGTTCCTCAACACATTAAAGATGAAATTCAAAACTTCTTTGAACAATACAAGGCATTACAAAAGAAAACCGTTACTGTTTTAGGCTTTAAAGATCTTGACTGAGCAATCAACGAATACAAGACATGTCAAGAACTTCATGAAAAATACGGTGATATGCCAAAGAAAGAATTTGTTGAAATGATGCACAAGCATCACCCAGAAAAATATACTAAGGAATAATTCGTCTTTATGCCACGCAAGCATTTAATTGCTAGTCAAAATAATAAAAAGCAACAAGATAACGCTAAAATCTGAATGAAATTAGCCCGGGAAATCCGGGCGGCTGCGAAGATGGGGGGACCAAATATTGAAGCCAACCCACGGTTAAAAGCAGCGGTTGAAAAAGCTTTACAAAATAACTTAAGTAAAGATTCCATTGAAAAGAACATTAAGGGATCGCAAAAAGATACTGCTAATCTAGAATCCCAAATGTATGAAGCATATGGTCCGAAAGGATTATCAATCATTATTTCCGTTTTAACTGACAATCCTGGTCGGGCACGGGGTGCAGTTAACTCGGTGCTTTCCAAAATGCATGCCACCATGGCTCCAAGAAATTCTGCCTTAATGAAATTTTCAATTAAAGGTGTCTTTCTAATTAGCACTCCTTTATCGGATGAAGATTTAGTTGAAGCGTTAATCGATTATAGTATTGACGATATCTCTTCGTTTGAAAACAACGAAAAAGAATTAATTTGTTCCCAACAAGACTACTACGCAGTAAAAAAAGTGCTTGAAGGGTTAAAAGATACCAAAATTATCAGTTCTGAAGTTAAATATATTCCAAACGAATATGTGGAATTAAACGGAGCTGATCAAGAACGATTAAATAGTTTTATTGATATGTGCGACGCCGATGATGATATTCAATGGGTCGTAACGAATTCTGCAAATTAATAGTTAAATTAGTATTATTTTGTATTAGAATAAAAAAATGTATGGAAACAATCAGTTTAACGAAACCAATCAATACGATTAAGAAGCATGGTAAGAAAATGCTTTATTTTGGTGCGTTAAACTGGTTTTTTTATTCTGCAAAATAGAAAGGTACGCCAGTTTGACATCCAAACTGGCTTCTTTTATTCAAAAGCGTCCAGTAAGGACAAAAATTAAGCAAAAAGAAAATGAAATCGAACCAGAAATTTAGCAAAAAATGGAAGTGGTTTCTCATTGGCGGTGCATGTGCAATTGTCGCCGCTGGTGGAATGTCACTTGCCATTGCGTTAGCTAGTGAAAACAAATCCTTGAAATCCTCTAGTTCGTACTTTGTTGGTCAAAATGCAGTTGATCTGCTATACAAAAATCTAAATCAAAATGGGTATGACAGTTTACCTGCAGGGAATGATTTAGCAGCTTGAACTAAATTAGCTGATAACTCAAACTTCCACTTAGTAAACTACAACGATCCAAGTCAATTTGCTTCCCTAGAAAACCAAATGACGTTTAGTACCTATCGGATTAACCGGGATGCTCTTTCAAATCTTGATCCATCGAATAAAAATTTATTATCCGAAACTGCATCTAATGTTGAATCATTATTAGGTAATACGCCAATTACACTTGATTACAATACCTTGGATAGTGCTGCTTTCTTTGATAGTGAAGTTGACTTGTTTACTGATTCTGTCATTAACTCCATTAAAGACTCTACCAATGGTAAAATTAATATTGTTCTTGTTCCTCGTTCTCCAACGACTGCTGCTGCGGAATATAACAATATGAACTGTGAACTGGGTTCATTGTTCTGGGAACCAGACTATAACGACGTAAGTGCTTGAATTGGTTATATGTTTGCCCAAAACGATGGTTGATTAACTGGTAATTTATGACCTTGTTTGTGAGATTTACTTGCAGGTGCAAACCCTGATAACGGTAAATTTACTTACAATGGTCAAGCATTGCCAGATAGCAACACTACTTATACGAATGCTTCCAACTTTGATACGCAACTTGAATATACCAACGCCCGGCGTCAAGCAATGGGACTTGGTAATTTACCCGCCTGAGCAGTAAGTCTATATCAAACTTTGTACAACGATTTCCCAAATAGTATTGCTTGAAATACTAACTATGGTTGATGACCACTTCAATATAACAACAACGGTGAATCAGGCTTAATCCAATATGTTATTCAAAACTGATGTGCCAGTGTTGAAAACACCGATGTTGATATTAGTAGTAATAACACACCATACAACAGTACAACTAATTTTCCAGCAAGTTATTACGACAATCTTTCCATTAAAGATGTTGGTTCTACTTATACTTCGACTAGTTCATTAATTCCATTTGTTTCTTGAATAAATGCCTTAGCACCTAGTCTTCCATTCTACTTAAACGGTAATAACTTAAGTCAAGTTCCTGCTCTTTCCCAAAAAGGAATTTATCCATTATTCAATCCTTCTAACTCTTACATTAACGGTACTTATTTCATCAATAAAGATGGCTTAAAGTATACTTATAACGATCCATTTACATACTTTATTGCTGGTAGTGTCGTTAACTCCTTAAACTTTAACTACTTTGCATCTGCAGTAGGTTCACAAACCTTCCATGAATATGCAAGTGGTTTATTCTCTGGTTTATTAACTTACGTTCCTTATAACTTTTATTCTGATAAAACTGGTAGTGCTCAATATAGTGCCGGTTATGGAATAACTAATACCAAAGATGCGGTTATTTTAAAAGCATTAGATGCTAATAACTTTGCGTTATATGACACTAATTCAAAGTTTGTGGGAGCTCACTATGCCAATAATAGTATTGACCATGGTGATACCATTCAAGATGGTAAAAATGCTAACTTATTGTTCATTTCTAACCCTGAAGTTACTTTAAATCCAAGTGCACCACAAACTTTATTATCGCAAAGTGCTTTTGAAGCTACAAGTGCTTATAAGAACCACCAAACCTGAAGTACGTATACTGATTACGAAAACTTTGCTAAATATCATGAAATTACTCTAACTGATGGAGCATTAGCAAGTGCAATCACTAAAACTGATGCTTACACCTTTTATTTAAACAAAAAAGTCAATTGAGTAAATGAACAAGGTAAAGTAGTTGGTAATTTACAACCTGCTGACTTTAACCAAAGTCTTACTTGAACTGCTGCTTCCATGTCCGATTATTCTTATGACGGTTCTGGTAACGTGCTTGGTGAAGTAAACGCTGACTCTTATATGTTGCAAGAAGCAGGAATTGCTGGTAATAACTATAACATTGGGGTTGGATCTGGCTTTTTCCAAACTGAAGAATATGCACCAAATAATGATCCAAACGGTGATACCTTTACTTATTTCTTAAGTCCAAATACCATTACCAAAAAAGATAGCACTGATGGTTGAAACAATGGTACCCCTGTTTCCTATTTTATGAGTATGTTAGGTACCCAAACTGGTTTCTTTACTCCAATGCCAACTAATGCATTAGCATTCCACTCTTTACCTGCTGGTAATCCATGAACAAATGTTACCATGGCGCAACTTACCCAAGACTTCATGGGTACAAGTCCAACAACCGGAGTTTGAAATATTTCGCAAGCAATGTCCCAAGCATTAAGTGCTAAAGACACCGCTAAGTTTAATCAACTATATAACGAAATTTCTAATAACCCTGCGTATGCGACATTAGTAGCCAATAGTGAAATTGGGGGCGAATCAGGCGTATTATATTTATATGGTAGTGCTACCAATCCAACAACTGGTTTACCTCAAATGAGTAATAATCTTGAATTCAACGGTGGTTATTACGCTAACCAAAATACCTTTACTAACTCCACTTTAAGAACTCAAATTATTCCATCTTACTTTGATAATGCAATGACTACTCCTGCGGGAGGATATATTTTAGGACCTGCTAGTCAAAAGATTAACTACATTAAATACAAATGAAGTGGTAATATTACCAAAGAAGAATTATTAGTTCTTTATACCTCTAACCAAATTAGCATGGACTTTGATATTAGTGCAAGTCAATTAAAAACCTTAACTTTAACTGGTAACCAAGCATTATACTTCCGGGGTGTTGTAAGTAACACTAACTTAAATACTGTTGTTTATAACGCGCAAATTTACAACCTAACTTCCGATGCTGCAACTGGATTTTTTAATGTTCCACTAAGCACTGATGGTCAACCATTAATTCAAATTGATACCAATTCCAATGCAGTTGATAATGATAACATCATGGATGATAACGGTGAAAGCTACACTGGTAAGTACGGTTATCCTTATCTTGATAAAGATGGAAATGTGCTTTACACTAACACTGACCACACTCCATCACTAAAAAGTTATGATTCCCAAGCTTACGAAAAGATTGTTGGTACAGTTTTAAATCCATTTATTTATGGTACTACTGGAGCAACTATTCGTCAAGACATCAATGCTTTAGTAAACTGATCAGCTGTTGCTGATAATGCTTCTTATCCATTGCCTGCTGGGGTAATTGCAAATAGCGTCATTCCATATGGTAACTTCACTGGTAATTTTGAATATCAATGTCCAACCACTAATACACCAGTTGTTGTTCACACCTTCTATCAATATGCTGCTGCTACTCCTGGTTTAGGATTATTAGGTTCAGTTTTATATTGAACTTACGGTAAGAACAATTACTACTATGCAGAAAATCAAAACAAGGGAATTGATGATTACACTCAATATGAATGAGACATGATGAATGCAATTAATAACTGGAGTTAATTAAAGAATGCTGAAATATACGATTTATCGGATTATTGCAGCCGTCTTAGCGATCATTGCTGCAATCGTCATCACATTCTTTGCAATGCACTTAATTCCGGGTATGCCTCAACCGCCATCCGGAGCTAAAACTTTGGTTGCACGGCAAGAATGATGAAGCCAAAATGGCTTCCTGTACGAAATGGGCGTGGGGTACACGAACTCCGCTCAACAATTCGGGTGGTTCGTCGCCCACTTAAATAAACAATTCGGTGTTTATTTTGGATCGCAAGTACCAGTAGTTACGTACTTTGATAACTCAATGTTAGTAACTATCGCGTACGCTTTACCTGCCTTCATTTTCTCCACTATCTTTGGTGTTGGAATGGGGTATTACGCGGCGAAATATCAGGGAAAAGTCGCCGACTCGGTCATCAATATTATTGCCGTAGTCGTTTCATCCATCCCTGTCTTCGTTTTAGGTATTTTACTATTTGAACTAGCAGGGGTTATTCATCTACCTGCTGAATATGTCGCATTTGCTCCATCTAACTCTGCTTTAAAATCATATGAATCATTAATCTTACCAACGGTCGTTGTTACTTTAATGGGTCTTCCTTCCGTCGTCTTCATGTCACGGAACGAATTTACCGAAATCTTTAAATCCGAATATATCAAGACTGCTCGTGGTAAGGGATTATCCAATTTCCAAATTTTCCGCAAACACATTATCCGGAACGCTTTCATGCCAATTCTTTATGCAACTAGTGGTAACTTACTATTAATTTTCGGTGGATCCATCATTATTCAAATGATCTTCAACATCGCTGGTAATGCTACTGGTCAAGGACTTGGTCAAATGTTAGCGGACGGTGTAACCAGTCACCAATACTACTTTGAATGTTTTAGTATTTTATTCTTCGGAGGTGTCTTCTTCTTATACGCCATCTTCCTAGACTGAATGTACGTATTAGTCGACCCACGGGTTACCTTACGGACTGGTAGCGAATTATTAGGCTTTAAAGTCCTAAAAGCTCGCCACGATTACAAATCTACTAATTATATTGTTAAGAAATTAAACCTAAAGAGTGCGATTCAAAAGCGGAATTTGAACCACCGGGAAAAGGTTTACATGAAGATAATGGGTGATCAATCTATTCAATGAAACTCCTTAAACTACTTTAAGAATAGTGATTACTTAGTAACTCATGATTTAAATAACGGGGCACCAACCTTTACTGATGTGAAAGAAGTCCAAGTGCCTAATACTGAAATTCTTGTTGCTAATCCTGAACAAGATGCTCAAGCATTACGGTTCCACATTAAAGACCTTGAACATCTAAATGTTGATCCAGATATTGGTGAACCAACCAACAAAAAATACAACTTTAATGAAGTTAAACTATTTAAACCAGTTGACTCGTTAAAGATTGGGGGCGATAGCATTGGGGGAAGCAATGTTCCTACTTGAATTAGTTCCTTACGTATTTTCGCCCACAATAAGATTGCGTTAATTTTTGCTTTAATTATGATTGGCTTAATTCTATTCTGTGGAATTTTTGCCTTTGCAAGTCCATATAGCGCATCTTCCGCAATTACTAATAGTGTAAGTATTTCTGCTTTACAATTCTTACCTCCAAGATTCCCTGGTATGTCCGTTCACTCGATTATTGAGTATCATATTTACTCGTCAACGCTAGCTTATAAAGAAGCACTGGCAGCCGGTATAGTTGATACAAGTAAGCCAATCTTACACTATGCAGGTTCAAACTTATACTATGTTTGAATTTATCCATATGCTCAATCAGGATTACAAAATATCTTCCCAGTCCTTGGTACTAACAAGTATGGTATTGACTATCTAACCGAATTAAGTTACGCCTTTAGCCGGGTCGTTCTATTTACTGTGGTTGTTATTTTAGGTTCAACCGTCCTAGGTTTAATTTACGGTGGTATTCAAGGTTCATTTGCAGGATCAAATGCTGATATTATCATGCAATGAATCACCCAAATTATTCTTTCTGTTCCAACCCTACTATGAGTTATTATTTTCGGGGTATCATTTACTGGTGGTACTTTAACCTTATGAAACCTTGCGTGAATTTTAATCATTATTACTTGACCAGGTATTGCTTCCATTACTCGGTTATACGTAATTAAATATAAAGACTATGAATTCGTGCAAGCTGCACGGATTATTGGTATGGGTCGGTTCCGCATCGTTATGACTCACTTACTACCAAATACTTTTGGTAAAGTTACTGTCTTTGCATTAAACTCCTTTGGTGGTATTATGCAATGACCATCCTTCTTACTATTCATTGGTTTAACTTCCAGTTTCGGTATCAGTTTAAGTACCATCATTTTCGATGCTTATAGTACTTCGTCAATGCACTGAAACTTAATGTTATCAGTCATGATGCTGTACGTCTTCCCATATCTGGCATTCCAAGTTATCGCCAATGCGATCAACGACTCGCTTGATTCAAGGAACTAGTATGACACAAAAAGATGATTTAATTCTTTCCGTTAAACACCTCGTGGTGAAATTTAAAACCAAAACCGGGGTGGTAAATGCAGTCCGTGATATTTCCTTTAGTATTTACCGCGGAGAAATTGTGGGATTAATTGGTGAATCAGGTAGTGGTAAATCTGTTACTGTTAAATCAATTGTTCGCTTTAATGATAACGATACTTTAAGTGCGCAAGAAATTAAACTTTGTGGTATTGATTTACTAAAATTAACTCGCAGTTGATTTAGTTTTAGAAAAGCCAAATATAACAATACCCGCCGGATGAAGAAAGTGCGGGGGGTCTATGTTGCTTATATTCCGCAAGACCCAATGACTTCATTAAACCCCAGCATGAAAGTTGGTAAGCAAATTTATGAAGCAATTAAGATTTCCCAAGCACGGAAATACAAGATTGCGTTAAATAAATTGCGTGAAGACCAACGCAAGGGGTTAGGTAAGGGAATTGATTACAATGCCCTTATTGCTAAGTTAAAAAAAGAATATAAAGAAAATACTGATCCAGTTCACATTAAGAAACGGATTTTCCAATTACTAGAATTCATCGGAATTAACGATATTGCTAATAACGTTAACAAATATCCTAACAGTTTCTCTGGTGGGATGCGACAACGGATTGTTATCGCTATCACCATCGCGTGTGAACCTGACTTGATTATTGCTGACGAACCTACTACTGCTCTTGACGTTATTGTCCAAGCTAAAGTTATTAGTTTAATTAAACGGTTACGGGACGAACTTAATATTTCAATCATGTTCATTAGCCATAACATTGCGTTAGTTGCCAACCTTTGCGATTATATTTACGTAATGTATGCTGGTAAGATTATTGAACAAGGTACATTACATGATATTTTCATTGAACCACGCCATCCTTACACATGGGCTTTAATTGAATCAATTCCTGACCCTCAAATTAAAGGTGATCTTGCCTTTATTCCTGGTACTCCACCAAACATGACTTTGCCTGTTCACGGTGATGCATTTGCACCCCGCAATAAATATGCATTAAAAATTGACTTCGAAAAAGAACCACCATTATTCAAATTATCAAATACCCATAAAGCAGCTACTTGACTTGTTTATGATGACGCTCCAAAGATTCCAATCCCTGAAGGAGTAAAACAAAAAATAGAAATTGCTCGTAAAGCAGTTTGATTAAAGATTAATGGTGATGATAGTGATAATGAAACCCAAGAAGTACCTACTACAGAAAGAGATAATAAATAATGAATAATAACGATATTAAAGAAGTCGAAGAACGGATTTCGTTACTTAGTTGAGTAGTAGATAATCTTGAAGATTTGAACAAGCAATTAAGTTTAAATTATCAACCAGAAGCTGAAGAAGAAGAGCTTGAAGAAGAAAAGAAGGAACGAAAGCCAATTCTTGATGTAGAAAATGTTCAAAAATACTACTATACATCAAAAAAGGTATTGGATCAAATTACTTTTAAAGTTTTTCCTGGTGAATTCTTTGGGATTGTTGGAGAATCTGGGAGTGGTAAAAGTACTTTAGGAAAGATTATTATTCGGATTATTGGAAACTCCGGGGGAACCATTAAATTTGATGGTCGATACATTTCCGCTAACAAATTGTTAAAGAAAACCAAAAAATGGTTAGCACAAAACATTCAAATGGTTTTCCAAAGTCCAATTAGTTCTTTAAACCCTAAGAAAAAGGTTCTTGACCTAATTAAGGAACCATTGTTAAAATCATCATTAATCAGTGATAAAGTTGACCTTTTAATTAAAATCCACACCGTGCTTAACAATATTTTTGATACGCGGATTGAAGGCTTATGTCAAGCATATAAGGCTGATTTTTATAAAAAATATTATGCGGTTTTATACTTTGCTTACTTCATGTTCCTGGCAAAATTTTCCATTTATGAAGCGTACTTGCATCCCGATGATAGCACGATGCAAAAGTTCTACTATCACTTATCACCATTATTACATCGTTACAGCAGCGAAAAATATATTAACGAAGGATTTTTAACTGTTCAATATAACGTTAAAGATATTAACGATTTAAATTACTATCGATTTGTTGAACTTGATAGCAGTCAACAAAAAGAATTGTGAGACAAATTCAGTAAAGACCGTCCACTATTAGACTTTTATGATTTAAATTTAACCCAAGCAATTAATTCACCAAAAGACTTTTTTGATACTTTAAGTGATGCGGATGATTTCATTATTAATGCCGTTAATGAACTTGATGAAAACGTTAAAAATGTTTTAAATGTCAGTGCAAAATACTTTAGCAATGTAACGAATATTACCCAATTTATTTTGCGCAAAATCCAACGGATGGATCTTTACGATGAAGAAGTTGGATTGTATAAAGCTTTTGTTAATTACACCAAGTGTCACAACTTATATGTCTTTAATCCACTTCATGACAAGATTACCAAAATCATTGAAAAGAAGCAAAGTCTCCTAGAAGATTTCAAAGATGAATATAAGAACCACACTGGTTATAACGCCCGCAGTATCTTACGCAGTTATTTAAGTTCTTCTCGGCAAGAAATTGCCAGTGCCCGGCGGGGTATTATTAACCACGAAAAAGATCCATTCATGTACTTGTATTACAACATTCGCACTGCAACTTTACAAGAACGGTATAACGTTATCAAGATGTTAAATAAGACTGATAACTTAACTGAAGGACAAATTAGTTTCTTAATTCAAAAAGTGTGAAACGGAATTCGTGCTAAATACCAACCACTTTATGATGAATTAAAGAAGTTACAAGAAACTGATAAAGATAAAAATGTTTCCAAAGAAGAAATTGCTTTAAAAGTACAAGATCTTTCTCACAAATTACATGACAAGTGGGAAGAACATGGTAGTGAATTGCCTGAAACTAAGAAAGCCATGTCGTTTGCCGACCGGTGAGGAAAAGAAAACAATTGTATTTATCAAGATAATATTCGCAACGTTGATCAACAAGTAGCTAGATTAAATCAACTTGATGATCATTTGCAAAAATTGTTATCACAACGTCCTAACAATGAACAATTAAAGCAAGATGAAATTAAAGCGAAAGCTGATTACGATAAAGTAAGTGCTGAATTTGCTAGCAAGGTTGATTTTTTTGATCAAAGTGAAACTGATAAAGCAAAACAATACGAAGAAGAAGCAAAGAACATTAAATCGATGAGTGATCCTTATTTAATTTCCTTAATCAACAGTGCTCGAAATTGCATGTGACGCCTTCCACACACTTTAAAAAGAAACTCTGCTCAATATCACGCTAACCGTGCAAATGCCATTCAAGATTTAATTTCAACGAAAAATAGTATTGCCAGCAGTTTCATTGAAGTTCAAGAAATCTTAAATAACATTAAGACTTATACTAAACTTTACACAACCAAAGATTTGAAACGAATTCGCCACCAATTAGTTAAACACTTAACTAAGTTATATGTCTTTGATACTTTGGAAAGTGTTGGTCTAAAGCAAGAACACGCATTTAGATATATCTATGAATTCTCAGGAGGTCAACGGCAACGGATTGCGATTGCTAGAGCGTTAGTAACCAAGCCAAAACTAATTATTGCCGATGAACCTATTTCCGCTCTTGATGTTTCCATTCAAGCCCAAGTTGTTAACATTATGAAGAACTTATCAAGAGAAAGAAATATTACCTTCTTGTTCATTGCCCACGACTTAAGTATGATTCACTATGCATGTGACCGGATGATTATTATTAATAAAGGTCACATTCTAGAAAAAGGTAATACTAACGAAATCTTTGACCACCCAGGTCACCCATACACTCGGACTTTATTAAAAGCAGTTCCAGAATTAAACAATATTAACTTGAACTTAGCTAAAGAAAGTGAAAAGGTTGATCAACCATATGGTAATTACAATCCGATTGACAACCCAACATTCTATTCGATTCTTGGTACGAAAGAACACTACGTATTTGGTACGCAAGCTCAAGTCCAAGAATGAAACCCAAAATGCAAAATTCAAATCGTCGGTCACAAAAGTTAACCAACCACCGGTCATTTCGGACCAGTCGGTCGCGAATTAACTGAGGAGCCCAAAATTTTAAAAACCAAAACAAAAAAACCACCAAAGGGTGGTTTTTTTATGGTTTCTTGTGAATTTTATGAATCTGTGTTTTTTTAATTGCTTATTTTCGTCACAATGAATATTTGTCTTATTCCCAAGTACTTAAAAATGCTTTTGTCATTCCAAGTGGAATCGATTTTGGGATGGTCTTAATGTGATGAGCAGCTCGTAGTTTAATCTTTTCTTATTTAGGTTTTATGTTTTATAAAATTTCCGAAGCAATAAAACTACGCAAAATAAAACGATTTTTAAAAATGGAACCAGACGATCCATTGTTTGATAACATGGATTCATACAATGATTATCAAGAATATTTAGAGATAAAAAAGAAAAATACTAAAATCGCTTTTTGGGTCGGTCTTAGTACCTTCACAGTTATCTTTATTATTACCTTAGTGGTAGCGTTGGTTTAATACCAACTCGCAACAATGATTTGGATCATTTTATAAACTTGAATATACATAATAGTTAATTGCTTTTTGCTTAATTTTATTAAATGGTGATTATTTTCATTAGTTTTCATTGTCAAATAAGTAACAATTCCAATTGGTAATAAACTATATTGATTTGGATCTAATTTAATTTTTAAACTATCATAATAAGCATCAATTTCTTTTAATTGGTGCTTATTATTCACTAAACAACAAGAAATTAGATAAATTAAAAGGAATAAACCTAATAAAATTAAGAATATTATCCCAATGATTCAGAAATAAATTGCATCATCTTTATTAACACTAAAACAAGAGATACTTCCGCCAATTAAAAAGAATAATCCCGCAATGAATGCACATATTCCCATTAATCATTGTGAGATGATATAAATAAAGTAAATCCCACCAATTTCATCAATCTTTTTCTTATATACTTGGTCAAAGTTTTTTAACTTTGACCAATCAGTATCTTTATTCTTTTTATTTGCATTAGTTATTGGTAATCAGTTTGTATTTTCGCAATCACTTAGTGCATTGGCAATAATTCGTAACGTCATATTTTCTAATTTATAAACTATATCTATCTTAAATCAATTTTATATTTGCCATTTTTTATTTTTAAAAAGATGATCTGCAATTTTGGAAACGAAAGGAAGCCATATGAGTACAGCAAAGAAAACAACAAAGTCAGTTAAAAAAGTAAGTGCAACAGCATCTAAGCAAACAAGTACTAAACAAACTACGGTAACTTCAAAAAATGAAGTTGCTGATAAAAAAAATAAATCAACAGCAACTAAAAAAGCAACAAGTAAAAGTTCTAGCAAAGAAAAACCAACAAAGACTTCAGCACCTTCGACATCAAAGGTTGATGATAATAGTGACATGATTACTATGCATCAATCTCCAGTTATTGCCATTGCTGATCCTTCTTCAACATTTCAACAAAATGCCCAAGACAAATTAGTAAAACGGGGAAAAGGAAAGCAACAACGACGCAAAGATATTGTTTTTCAAAAGAAACCAAAGCAAAACAAGTTTGATGATGAAAAAGACTATGATGATGAAGAAAATCAAGTTAATGTTGGTGATGAAGACCAACCAAAAGTAAGTGCTCGTTCCCGGTTACATATTTATGAATCAAACCGGATCAAAAAAAGTAAGCATCAAGAAGTTAGTGAAGATGCTGATACATTAGATCCTGAAGACATTGATGCCCAATTTGAAGATGATGATGACATTCACATGTATCATCACAGTAGCATTTCCACGCAAGATAAAGCTACTGATAGTATCAAGTCATTTCTTTCTACTTTAGGATCAAGTAGAATGCTAACTGCTGATAAAGAACAAGAATTAGCAAGATTATTACACTCTAAAAATGAGGATGATCGTCAATATGCTTTCAATCAATTTGTTACTTCCAACTTACGTCTCGTCACTTCGATTGCTCGCAAATATTTAAACCGGGGGTTAGACCTTGAAGATTTAATCGAAGAAGGTGCTTTAGGTTTAATGAAGGCAATTAAAAAATTTGATTATACACTTGGTCATAAATTCAGTACGTATGCAACTTGATGAATTCGGCAAGCTATTACTAGAGCAATTGCGGACCAAGGTCGCATTATTCGGGTTCCAGTGCACATGGTAGAAATCATTAATAAAGTAATGAAGATGGAACGAACCTTATTGCAACGCAATGGGAAAGAACCTACCATTAAAGAAATTTATGATGAACTTAAAGACACCGAAAAGAATTTAAGTTTAAAGAAAATTAGCGAAATCAAAAAGTTAAACATTGAACCAATTTCCTTAGACAAACCAGTTGGTAAAGATGAAGAAAGTCAATTTATTGATTTTGTGCGAGATGCAGATTCAGTAACTCCGGAAAACTACACCAACAAGATCATGTTAAAAGAACAAATTGATAAATCATTAAAAAATAATCTAAGCGAAATTGAAGAAAAAATTATTCGTTTGCGTTATGGCTTACCATTAAAGGATGAAAATGGTGAAGAAAAAGAAAACCGCAAACCAATGACTCATGAAGAAGTTGCTGACTTTTTAAATATTACTAAAGAACAAGTTAAGCAATACGAAGCAAAAGCGATTCGCCGTTTAAAACAACCAAGTAAGAATAAACGGTTACGAGAATTGTTCTATCATATTAATGAATAACAAACTTAAAGCAATTGCAAATTTAATCCAACCACAGTGAAAAGTGATTGCAGATGTAGGGTGTGATATTGCTTATTTATCTTATTACAATTACACCAACCATTTGCATCACTTTTTCTATAATATCGATAACAAACAAGGACCCCTAAAGTTAGCAACCCAATTACACCAAAGCGTGGTTAATGATGCTATGTTTATTTGCAGTGAAGGATTAAGTTATTTAAAAGAGCACCAAATTGCTATTGATTGTTGCATCATTGCGGGAGTAGGAGGATATACTTGTTTAAAAATATTAGATAATGATTATGATGGAATTAAACGTTATATTTTCCAAATAGAAAATAACCAAGAAATAATTGATGATTGAATCATTCATCATCATTATCAAATCATTGATATCAAGTACGTCAAAGATCGGACTTTTAATTATTTAATTTACTTAATTGAAAAAAATGAAGCAATCAGAACATAAAGCGTGAAATGAACAATCAACTATTTTACTAGTTGATAAACCGTACGGATGAACCAGCAATGATGTAGTTCGGTATTTAAAATTTCATGAACGTTATAAGAAAGTTGGACATGCAGGAACTTTAGATCCATTAGCAACTGGGTTGCTTATTATTGGAACCAATAAGTGTACAAAACAATTAAATGACTTATTGCATGTTAATAAAAGTTATTTGGTAACAATAAAATTTCATTATGCAAGTGATACATTTGATTTAGATACGAATCAAGTTGATTGTTATTTTCATGAATTATTAATTAGCAAAGAGCAATTAATAAAAGCATTAGATTATTTTGTTAGTTTACATCCTTATTTGCAAATTCCTCCGAAATTTTCAGCTATTAAAATCAATGGTCAAAAAGCTTACGATTTAGCAAGAAGTAATATTGATTTTAATTTGGAACCTAAACCAGTCACTTTATTTTCTTATTTTGATTTAATTTTTGATGAAGCAAAACAAGAATGTACATTTATGATTGATTGCAGTGGGGGATTTTACGTAAGAAGTTTAGTTAATGATTTAGCTACTAAATTAAATACACACGCAGTATTAACTGGATTAAGAAGAACTAAAGTTGGATCATATTCAATTAATGATCTAAATGTTATTAATATTAAAAAAGAAGATTAGTTTTACCTAATCTTCTAGTTAAATTTAATTTATATGTAATAATTTTTGACAATTATTACATATTTTTTATTATTTGTGATTGTTAATATTTTAAAGAATATTACATCAATTTCTTGATTAATACTGGAAGTTTATCTTCCATCACGTGGGATTTAAATCATTCCGGATCATTAATTAAAACCATTCCGTCCCCACTATTTGATAGTACAATCATGCACTTGTTAGTGAAATCAGGGAATTGACTTACGAAGCTATAAATATGTTTCATTTTTTCTTGATAAAAAGGATTATGGCTTACTAAGAAAGGATCTGAGACGTTAAAATTAATCGAACATAATTCAGATAATGCACTACTAAATAATCCTGGGTTTGCTTTTGGATTAGTTAATGTTAAAGTAATTCTTACATTTTCATTCTTTGGTCAAGTTTTCAATTTAAATAAGTAAGCTGCTTTAGGTTCACTTACTTTTAAATAGTGAACATATGGAACTTCAATAATGTATGGTTTATTATCCGATCCATTCACACTAATATTATCAAATAAATCTTGTGAATCATACGATTGCAATGAGAGGTCTGCTTTATCAATACCATCACCCATGTCAGTACGATCAACAATATCAATTCATTTACTTAATTTAGCATTGTGACTAAAGAAAGTAAAGAAGTTAGTATATTGATTTAATTGATATTTTCAACTATCAACTTTGCTTGCAATAGTTGATTTTTGATCAGTATATTGAGTATATTTATTGTTGGAATTGTATCATTCGTGGTTAATACCATTAATTAATAATGGGAATTGAGCTGCTTTAAATCAACCATCAAAATAATTAATTAATAAGTTAACTGCTTTATCTTTTACTTCTTCAAGATTATTGATTTTGAAATATTGAGTAGCATCATAATTTAAAGAAGTTAAAATATTTTCGAAATAATTTTGACTAGGAACGTGATTTTCTTTTTTGACTAAGAAAATATTTTTTCTTAAGGCAAATGGATTAGTTAATGCATTTGGAAAACTTCTTTTTCAACTAACTAAATTATTTAATGTTTGTTCATCAAAGAACAATGATAGATTATTAGGATTGCCACTGTAATATCAACCTAATCCATCTTTTAGTGCAGCATGATTAAGTTCTAATAGAGTTTTATTTTCAGCATCTGGGTGCACATTATATAAAGTTTCATAACTAACATTTCAGCATGAAAATGCTGGTTGTAAATAATTAGTTAATAAACATAAATTATTTTCTTGCACAATGCTTGGAGTTAATTCGTGGTGAGTTGCACTTAAAGTTTCATCATGATCTTGGTTAGTTTTATCATCATGGATGGTAATTACTTTGGTTTTAGTACTAATAACATCCGTTAACTTTAAATAATTAAAAGTTACATCGTAAATAGGAGTATTGTGATAAATCATGCTAACCATGTTAGTCATACTTACTAAATTGCTTAAAGTTAATTTATTGCTAAGAAGAGGTGCATTAACATAATTAGTGGTACTAAAGTTATATGCTTGTCAAACTTTGCTGATTAAATCGATTGTGTATTTGCCACTGAATGCTTTAGTGATTCAATCATTAGCGATTTTTTCTTCTTGATCAACTTTAACTCCTTGGTTTAGGCCATTGCGTTTTAAATCAGCAATTTTTTGCAAATTTTCCTTTCGTTTATTTCATCAGAAAAAACCAACTAATAAAAAGCATCCTCACAAAATATGACTATTAATATTTTCTAATCGCATTATTTCTTGTTGGGTGCGAATATAGTCATCCCCATTCTTTTTTATTTCGGCAATTTTTTGGTGGCGTTCAGCCAATAATTTGTTAAAGTTGTTATTGCTTAATGATTGAAATCATTCATCAACAACTTTGCTAATTACATCCTTTTTTGTTTGTTGATAATGTTGATAAAAATCATCAATAATATTACCTTCATTCTTGTTTTTATCTAAATCATTCTTCATTGTTTACTATTTTTTTCTATTTAATAACTATACATATTATAATTAAGAAATATATTACTTAAAGGATGAAAGAAAGAAGAATTGAAAAATGGGAATGCTAGCTGATACAAGTACTCCAAGTAATCCACAAGGATTTTCTCCTAATGTTGATAATACTATTCGACCAGTCACAATGACTGGGGGTCAAACCATCATGTATTATCTTTGAAACATTATTACTTTGGGAATTTGACACTATAAAAAACGTAATCAATTAAATGAACAACAAATTGCAGTTAACACTGCTGCGTCCGATATTGATGTTGCTTTAACAAAACGTAGAGATACTTTAATCAAGTTATTACAACAAGTTAAGAGTTATTATAACTATGAAGGTGATGTTCAAACCAAGATTACTGAATTACGTTCCATGAATACTGCTGATTTCAATAAAGCTAATCAATTAATGGATCATGTTCAAACTGGTTTAAACATGGCATTTGAAAATTATCCAAACTTAAAGGCAAACCAAGTAGTTCAAGATTTAATGAGTAGTTCCGAAGTTCTTGAAAGTGAAATTGCTGCTTCAAGACGTCTTTACAATATGAAGGTTGAAGCATTTAATGGTCAAATTTATAACTTCCCAACTAATGGGGTTGCTAAAGGAATGGGATTACACAACTTTGCATTGTTTGCTGCTTCTGCTCAAGAAAAGCAAGATGTGGACATGTCATCACTAAATGACTATGGTACTAATCAACAAGGTAGTCAAAATAAAGAATAATTAATTTTAGTCATAAAAAAAGTAGGTTGTTAATTACAGCCTACTTTTTATTTACCAATAATTACTTAAGCATTTAATTCATTAACAAAAGCTTGAATTTTAGTTCCCATTTGGTTAGCATCAAATCAATCAGGATCATTAACTAAAATTAAACCATCATATTGGTTTGATAATACAAGCATGCAATGGTTATTAAATTCTTGGTTATTATTAAAGAAGTTAACCATCTTCTTTAACATGCTTTGGTGATATTGGGAATTAGCAACCAGGATTGGATCAGAAATTGCAATGGGAGCTTTTTGCAACATATTTCTTACTTCTAAGGTATAGTTTGAAGTTATTTTATCCCCAATTGCATTACTCATAATAAAGCGAATATCTTGGTTAGCTGGTCAGTTATTTACTTTAAAGCGATATGCCTTTTTTGCTTCCACAATTGGGAAGAAATATTCATACTTAACTGGAACTCGATATTTACTAAACATTCCTTCATCTACTTTGACTTGATCAACTCTTTCTTCACTGCCGTAAGAATTTAAACTTACATCATAAGCAACTAAATTATCGTTAATTGGAGTAGGACTAACTATTTTTACTCATGAATCCCGTTTAGGAGATGCTTGGGTAAATGTATAGGTATTTCGTCATTTATTTAATAAGAATTGAGTTGAAGTATTGCTATCCATGGTTGGTGTATTACCAGCAAATCCAACCATATAGTGACCGTCTGCTTGGTATCATTCACGATTAATTCCCGTTACTAATAAAGGTAATTGAGTTGCTTTAAATCAGTCATCAAAATAAGTAGTGCACATTGCTACTAATTTTGCCTTTAATTCATCAATTTTCATGGTTGATACTTTATCAGGATTGGTGTAATCAAAAGTTGTTAAAACTGATTCAAAGTAACTATTAAATGGTAATGACAATGATTTTTCATCATAAAAAGCATAAGTACCAAAACCATATGCTTTATTAGTTAAACTATCAAAGTGTTCGTTTCAATTAACAAAATCTTCTTGGACTTTAATGTTAAAGAATTGAGTTAAATCAGTTTCAGTGCCTTGATAATCAAATCGAATTTCTTTATTAAAAATATCGTTTTCTAACTTTAATGCATTGCCTTTATCTTTTTTGGTAGCAACAAAATCTTTAATCTTCTTGCTTGCAGCATTTTTAATTTTGTTTCATAAGCCACGTTGTTTTTCTTTTGCTTCTTGTGCTGCTACATCATCAATAGTTTTAGTTCGTTCTTCAATTTCGTTTAATTCCCCACTACTGATTAAAGAGAATTCTGGTTGTAGGTAGTTTGATAGTAAGCAAATTTCATTGACAGGATCAATAAAAGGAGTAGGTTCAGTGTGTGATGCAGTTAAGGTTCTAGTCGTGGTTGTTTCTTCACTACTATCATCATCTCCACCTAATAAATCACCAATTAAACTTCCCCCACTAGTTTCTTCTACTTCTAATTGTCCGTATGTTACTACATTGCGAATATTTAATTCGCGTAATCCTAAATCATAAATGGGGGTATTGCGCAAATAAACTGCATTTGCTTTATCAATTCCTAATAAGTTAGGTTTATTTAATTTTGCAATTAAATTATCACTATTAATTTGTGAACAAGCAGTTAATCCATATTCAGCAAAAACTTTACTAAATAAATCACTGGTTTTTAATGAAACCATGTTACTGTAAACCACGTGGAATAAATCTTGTTTTTGGTCTTCAATCTTTTGGTTCATTTCTGCTTCATATTCTTCATATTCTTTAATCACACGCTTATTCTTAAAGAAGATTCCTAAAAGAAAAAAACCAATGATAATTATGCACGAAACCAAGATTGCAATATTGCCAATTTTTTTACCATGAATATTATCTTGTTGATAACGAGTGTTAATTTCATCTTGTAATTTCTTAATTTCATCTTGGTGTTGCTTTAAAGTTCCATCAAGCGTTTCTTTTGCATGTTGCAATCAACTAGTAACCGTTGGTTCAATTACATGCTGACTTGTTGCTTTATACTTTTCATAATAATTAGCAATCGGGTCAGCACCAAGATTGCTATTACTTAAATTCACCTTCATATCATTTTCCTTTTTTATTAAATATTCTTAATTATAATTATGATAATTTTCAAAAAAATAAAAAAATAGATAAAAGTCGTTTTTAAATAAACTTTTATCTATTAATTTTTCCTTATTTATAATTATTCAATATTCAACGAATGTGCTAATACACGTACTTTATCTTCCATTTGATTTTCATCAAATCAAGCCGGGTCATCAACTAAAATAATTCCATTGTATTGGTTAGATGTAATCAATAAGCAATGTTTAACAAAGTCCGGATTTTGTTGGTGGAAAGTACTTAGCGTTTTAATAATAGTTTGGTGGTATGAAGATTGACTTAAAGTTAATGGATCAGAAACATGGAACGGAGCATTATTAAACATTGCTTTAATTTCATCGCTATAATTTGATGTAGTTTGATATCCATGACGTAATCCCAACATAATTCGGATGTTTTTACCTTTTGGCCAGTTTGCGGTACTAAAACAATAAGCACGTTTTGGTTCTTGAATTGGAAAGAATCTTTCGTATGGAACTGGAACCCGACGCATGCTTAGTCCATGGTAAGCAGCTTCATAAGCAATCATTTGTTGACTACGAAATGAACGTAAATTTAAAATTACTTTACTAAAACCATTGTTTTCAATTGGTTCGAACTTTGCAATGTCAATTCAACTATCACGCGCTGGTGTGTGAGCATGAAAGACAAAGAATTGATGTCACTTATTAAGCAAATAACGTCAACTAGTTTCTTCATTAATAGTTGGAACATCATCCACTGAAGCAATTAAATATTCTCCATTTTTTTGGTACCATTCGCGATTAATTCCGGTGACAAGTAATGGTAATTGCACTGCTTTAAATCAGTCATCTAAGTACGCAACTAAAATCTTCTTTAATTTACGTTTAAGTTCACTCATGTCATTGATGTTGGCAATTGCATTAGCAGAAGTATAACCACATGTTGAAAGAATTGATTCATAATAACTTAAAAAAGGAACTTCACTATCTTTTTGATTATAAAAAGCATAATTACCAAAAGCATAGTTTTGGTTGGCAAGATTGCAAAATTGATCATTTCATTTAACAAAATCTTCTTGAACTTTAATCGTAAAAAATTGGACTAAATCGTTTTGTTCTCCGCGCCAATTAAAATGAACTTTAGCATTAAATTCATTATTTTCTAATTGAATGTTGTTTGCTTTATCATCAATGTTATTATTATGACTTTTTTGGTGAGATGTTAAGATGCCACTGGCAAAATCTTTAATTTTGCTCATCATGGTTTGTTCTCCATTTACATTGATTGTTTCAGTATAACGTTGATTTAAGCCATTCATTAAAGAACTACTAATGAATGAGAAGTTAGGTTGTAAATAATTAGATAATAAACAAATGCAATTATTTGGTTCAATATAAGGAGTTGGTTCATTGTGGTGCGCGGTAAAAAGCATTGGGATTGTGTACCCCCCTGGCACACTTATTTCACCCATCATCCGTCCAGTTGTTTGCACATTCTTAATGGTTATTTGCCTTATTTTTAAGTCATAAATAGGAGTATTTTTATAAAACACTAGGTGGGCCTTGTCAACACCAATAACGTTCGGTCGGTGTAATTTATTCATGACACTATAAGTATCAATTTGACTACAACCAATTAAACCGTATTGGTCAAAAATTTGGTTCACAATGTAACTGGTTCGTAAAGAACCTAAATGATCATAAATTAAATGAAATATTTTTGCTTTTATTTGATCAATTTGTTTTTGAATGGTTTGACAATATTCTTCGTAAGCTTTAATGTCTTTTTTATTCGCAAAATACTTTGGTAAGAAAAACAAGCCAATAATTAAAAAACATGACCCAAAAATTAATTTATTACTAATTTGTTTTTGGTGAATGCCTTTGTTTTTTGCTTCCTCATCCATTTGCTTTTCTAATTGGGCAATTTGTTGGTGCAGTTGTTTTAATTGGGCATCAATTTGGTCTTTAGCTTGTTTTAATCAATTATCTACCGTACTGTTAATTACATCTAATTTTGTACTTTGATACTTTTTATAAAAACCAGCAATTGGATCAACACTAATGCCACTTTGATTTAAATTTGCTTTCATTTTGGTAAGTTGGTTATCTCTTTAATAATATATTTCATACATAAAAAAATAAAGAAGTAATTACCAAAAATGCAATTACTTCTTAAAATTTTGTTTGTTTTGTTGACGTTCTTCACGTAACTTATTAATTTCTTTTTGTTTTTTATTGGCTTTTTTGACTTCTCGCTTTGCTTGTCGTTTTTCTTCTTTAATTAACTTAGTTTCATCACGTTTACGAAGTGGATCAATTCAACTAGCTTCCTTGCTATAATCCATTTCTCCATTAATAACGACGTTGCGAGTTTCTTTATCATGTGTAGTTTTTGTCCGTGCGTAAATAACTTCACATTCGATAGCACGGGGTTTATCTTCAACTTTTGTTTTACCATCACGTGTGGTAAATAAAACAACATATAATTCCCGTGGATGCTTTTTGATTTCTTCTCTTTTTGCTTTTCTAGCATCACTTGGCATTGAATCTCAAAGAGCTTTATTTTCCTTTTTCCATTCTTTGAAGTCAACTACTTTTCTTTTTGCAACATAGGAATCGATAATTTCTTTTCCTTGTTCATTATGTTCTTTTAATCAGTATTTAATACTGCGTCATACTTCATCTTTTTTTTGTTTACTTGGAACGACGTTTTCATTAATCCTTTTCTTACGCATTACCAAGAAGATGATGACTCCAATTGGAACTAGAAGGAAGAGGATGAAAAGAAATGATGACGATGAGACACCTGTACCCATATTTATCCTTATATATTTGCTTTATTTTATTTTATTTAAGATAATCTTTAATTAAAAAAATTTTTTTCTTATTTTTAGTTAGAAAAATGTGCGTAGCAACTCGAAAAACTTTTTGGTTTAAATTACTGTGTAAAAAACCAATGATTCCTTGTAACTTATTTTGGGATAAATTTTTAATCTGATGATGATATAAATACATTTTTAGTAAATTAAGTTGGTAATTCAAACTTAATTTGAATAAAAAAGAAATCTCATTGGTTTTGCTTCATTCTTTGTAATAAATTAGACTTTTATCATACTGGGATGCTAAACACGCATTTAGTTGTTTGATTGAAGTTGCTAATACTTTTTTAACTGCTGGATTGTTAGCTAATAGCATCCTTACGTGATTACGAAAATACTTTGGATCATTATTTGTTTCATCAATACCATAAGTCAAATGATGTGCTCGACAGTAAGTAATTAAATCATTCTTGGTAAATTTTTTTAAGAAAGGACGATGAATGATTAAATGTTTAATTATTGAGTTATTACTTATTCCATAATGAAATAAAGTTTGATGTTGGACAAGTTGCATCAGTGCACTTTCTAAATAGTCATCATAATGATGTGCAACTAGTAAATAATGATGATTTGTAAGATTAGCAATAAAGTTAAAAAAGTCATAACGAACTTTTCTAGCTCACGCTTCAAAATTTTTAATTTGGTTAGTTCGGTATATTAAAGGATTAATTTGCTTAATAAATAATCGTAAGTGATGGATGTGGCAATAGCGTTGAACAATGCGCATATCACGGTTGGCACTAGCACGTCAATGGTAATTGACATGTACCACCGCATAAACTTGATGAGCACGTTGCACCACATCCAGCAATGCCATTGAATCGGGTCCTCCCGAACATGCCACCAAGTACTGCCTTTTCTTCATTAATTATTTATTATACATATTCATTAATAAATCAATTCGACCATCACTAAATCATTTTGGTAAAATGGTGTGGTTGATCTCATTAATGGTTTGTTGGATAATTGGTAATTCTTGGGGTTTAAATTTTGCAATGACGTAATCTTTTTCGTTATACTTTGGTCGATCAATGCCTAAACGAATTCGTTTAATGTTATCAGTGCCAAGCATTAGGACCACATTCTTCATCCCATTGTGACCCCCGCCACTACCTTTGGCTCGAATTTTGAAAGTACCAACCGGAAAATCCATGTCATCATGCAAGATGATAATGTTGTCATAAGGAACATCAAAATAATCAGCAAACTTCTTAATCAGTTCTCCGGAGTTATTCATATAGTAACTGGTACTAATTAGTAAGTATACTTCGTTATCACCAACTGTAAATTTTGCGTACTTTCCGCAATTTTGAAAGTTTTTTCATTCTAAATTATGTTCATTTACATATGCTTCAATGCACATTCTGCCATAATTATGTCTGGTGTTGTTAAATTCATCACCAGGATTTCCTAATCCAAAAATTATTGTTTTCATATTCATTAATATTATTAATTATATAAAATTAATTTTATTAGATATTTTTACGTTTTTAACCCCCATTAAACCCTTAATAACAATGAAAGAAAAAGTAACAAAAGCCATTATTTGTGCGGCTGGATTTGGAACTAGATTTTTGCCAATTACTAAATCAATTCCAAAAGAAATGTTAAATATTATTGACACTCCTGCCATCGAATTTATTATTCAAGAAGTATTGCAAGCAGGAATCAAAGATATTCTTATTGTGGTAAGTTCAAATAAAAATGCCATTATTGATTATTTTGATAGCAACTATCAACTTGAACAACATTTAAGTAAAAAGCAAAAAGATAAAGAATTGCAATCAATCACTCAATATAACAAAGATTGCAACATTTTCTTTATTCGTCAACACTATCCGCAAGGATTAGGTGATGCAATTTCATATGCCAAAAGTTTTGTTGGTGATGAACCATTTGCAGTTTTACTTGGTGATGATGTCATCATCAATCATGATAAAAAGATCCCAAGTGGATTGCAACAATGTTTAACTGTTTTTGATAAATACCACAAAATGGTATTAGGGGTGCAAGAAGTACCTGATAAAGAAGTTGATAAATACGGAATCATTACCCCCGTTAAAAATCAATCAAATTCCCTTGATATGCAAGTATCAGGAATCATCGAAAAACCTGCTTTAAAAGATGCACCAAGTAATTTAGCAGTGATTGGTCGGTATATCTTAACCCCTGATATATTTGCTGAAATTGGGAAATTAAAACCAAGTTCCCGCGGTGAAATCGAATTAACTCCCGCCCTTGAAGAAATCATTAAGGTGCACGGAGCATACGCTTGCAATATTTTAGCAAAGCGCTATGATATCGGCAGTAAACTTGGTTTAATTAAAGCAGTCATTGACGAAGCATTAGCAAGAGATGATTTAAAGGAAGAAGTAACTAAATACCTTCATCAATTTAGCAACTTATAAAAATTAATTGCGTGGTTTTGAAATCACGGTTTCATGTTCTACCCGGACTTTTCAAGGATGGGTAGAATTTTTTGCTACATAGTAATACAAGAAGGTGGCACACATAATTCCTCCCGCACTAAAAATGAAATCAAATCATAACGAGCAAGCAGTATAAACATATTCAGGGTGCGTTAGATCAATGGTAATGTGCATTTTTACATCGTTAATTCTAGTTGCACTAAAGTTAGCTCAAAAATATAAATTTGTTGGAATGATAAAACATAAAAATAATAACTGACAAACAAGCAGGGCAATATTACAATAAAATGCTTTATTAGCATAAATATATGTTGGATACATAATCAACCCACCAATGATGACACTAAAACTAAACATTAAATACTGCATAATGCATAATTGTCCAGTGATGGTATGGTGAAAAATAATAATAAACATAAAGATGAATTGTCAGATGGTACAGCAAATAACAACGACCACAAACCATCGCATTCATTTTTTAAAAAATAATAAGTATTTGTCTCCAAGCGTATCAGCTTGGGAAGTACTTGGTAAATTTTTTGTTTTGTTAATTAATTTTCCCATTATCCAACCTTTACGTTTTCCACTGGTAAACTATAATTACTATCCTTACCATGTTTGCGTGATACTGCTAAAATAGCACTACCTACTCCTAATTGACCAATAAACATGGTAATAATTAAAAATAAGATTCCTCCCCAGTGTAAGTAGTTTAATAAGTTACCTAAACTTAATCCACAAGTACCAAACGCACTACTTACGACAAAGAAGTCATTAATGTAATTATTAAGTTCTTTATTTGGTCCATAATAAGTAAAGTGTACCACGAAACTAGTAATAATAATTAAGATGATTGCAAAAGTCATTACTAAAAAGCTATCGCTAATGGTACTTTGACTAATTTGCTTTTTAAACATTACAATTTTATCTCTACCACCAAATTTAATAAATAATGAACATAAAACAATAATGAAGGTAGTAATGCGGATTCCTCCTCCGGTTGAGGAAGGAGAAGAACCAATGTACATTAAAATCGTATATAAGATTTTTGATGATTGACTATTTGTATTTAAATTATATGAATCAAACCCAGCACTTCTAGTAGATGCACAATTTCAAAAAATTGCTCAGTTCTTATTTGCATTTGGGTTTACTCCCCACGGACTGTAAATCGTATTTAAATGTCCATATGGATCATAATTTTTTACATTAATTAATGAATAAGCATTGCTTAAACTATTTCCACTGTAAGCAAATATGTAAGCTAAACAAGTTGAAATTGCTAATAAACTAAAAAAACCAATTAGGCATATTTTTGAAAATAAAGAGAATTTAAAGGGGGTATGTTTGATTTTACTCTTAAAGTATAAATATAATTCATAAATTACCGGATAACCAATTCCCCCAATAAATCATTCACTCATTAAAATAAATTGAACAATTACTCCAATTCCATTGCGGTATGCCGTCATTGATGATTCACCAAACAAACTAAACCCAGCATTATCTAAAGCAGAAATTGAATCAAACATTCCGTTTCAAAATGATCAAGTTCAGTGATGATAAACTCGTTCGTAATGATAAGCACTAAATCCAACATAATAAGGATCAGCATAATTATGAGTGGTAGGAATACTAATTGGTAAGTGAGCAGGAATGTAATAAAAGCAGAACATTAACAGTAAGGAACAAACAATGTTTAAACACATAATAAAAACAACTCCAGAAACAATTAGTTTAATTACATTGTTTAAGGTTTCTCCACCCCGTTCTGATTGTAAGACAACAATTGTATTAAACCGTAATTTTTGTTTAGGGAAGAACGAACGGTAAAGCAAAATAAATAAGACAAATAATCCCACTCCCCCGAATAAAATCAATAAATAAATCACGACTTGTCCAAACGGCTTAAACGTAGTGTCAGTTGGTGTAACTACTAAACCCGTATCACTAAAAGCACTCGTAGCAGTAAATAACGCACTTCAAAAGTTATAATGATTTTGGTTGGTAACTGTTCCCCAGTTAACAGCAGCACTACTCATTAACAATCCAGCACCTACGAGGCAAAAGACTGCGTACCAAATTAAAATGAATTGAAAAGTATTAGGTTTAATAAATGCGTTAAACCACTGCTTAAATTTTTTTCAAAATTTTTTGCTGACATTATTTCAGTTATTATTCAAATGCATAACTATATCTTAATATAATTAATAAAATATAACAATGTTTAATAATTTTATCGCTTTACATATTTTATAAAATTATCAAAATTAATAAGTAATTTATATGAATAAGAATAATTTAATTTGTATTATTGGCATGAACACTTTTGGGTTAGCTCTAGCTAATAACTTAAAAAATTTAAATAAATTAGTAATGGTGATTGATGAAAATGAAAGCATTATTAATAAATTAAATAACCAATTTGAAAATGTAATTTGTGCTGATGCTACTGATATTAATACTTTGAAGTCATTAGGAATTCAAGACCTTGACACCGTGATTGTAGCAATTAAGTCATTTGAAACTTCAGTATACGTATGTAATAACTTGCATGAATTAAAGATTGCAAATATATATGCCTATGCAAACAGTTCAGTGCAACG
The DNA here is from genome assembly GCA_017645255.1 of bacterium. Next base: position 12,272 of record JAGCPI010000025.1, on the reverse strand, counting down.
GCGAATTTTAATAAGTATAGGTGCCACCAACGTAATTACACCTGAAATTGATAGTGCACAAATTCTTGCTAGTCAATTAGCAAGTCATACTGATGTCAATGATTCATTTATTGGTAGTAATTACAGTTTAGTCAAAGTATTTGTGAACAAAATTAATTCGATGCCAGTTGATGAGGTTAAAGACAAACTACCATTTGTCCAATTGATTGGGGTAAAAAGAGGAAACCGGATTATTCTATCAACTATTTTACAAAAAATCCAAATGGGCGATATTTTGTATATGGCATGTGAAAGTAGTACTTTACCCCAACTCATGAATTTCTTTTATAAGGAACCAACTTCTGAATAAAGAATTAAATAAAAAATAGTGGAGGTTAAATTCCACTATTTTTATTTTCTGGCAGGGGTAACAGGACTTGAACCCATAACACGCGGATTTGAAGTCCGCCGTTCTACCAATTGAACTATACCCCTAAAATTAAAGAAGGAGCTACCTTCTATAATTTTAAAGCAAAATTAAAAAAATTTAACTTTTTTTATTGTTTATGATGGATAGTATCATAAATTAGATCAAGTAAACTACGAAGATCAGTAATATTTGCTAGTTTATCGTCATCAAGATGAATGTTGAAATCTTTTTCAATATCAAGAATTAATGGTAATACTGATAATGAATCAATTCCAAAGTCAACTAACTTTTTATCTAGTTGTTTAGGGTCAGTAACATTTAAATTAATTTTTTGCTTTTGAAAAATGTCATTTAATTTCTTGATTTGATCAGACGTGAACAAACTAGTCACTGAATAATTATTATTAGTTGTATTATCCATAGTAATAGTTCTCTATTTTTAATAATTATATTAGTTATTAATATGCTTTTGCAAAATATACTCAATAAACTGCAGGTTTATTGGTGTAAATGCACTTTAAGTTAGGATCTTTAACTTCTTCTTTAATGCACCGGGTGCTAAAAGTAGTTTCTTTTTTAAATTGCTTTTCTTCTTCCACACTACCTGCTCATGGAGCTAAAGCAATGTGTTTGTTGGCAATGGCTTGTTTTACTTCATCTAAAGTATGACAAACTTCAATTCCATTATCAAGAATCTTATTAGCTTTTGTTCTTAGTAATTGGTTATATTGCCCAATCAAACTTGGTAATTTAGCAATGAAATCACTAACCGTATAAGTAATTTTTACGTCATCAAGCCGATTAATTACAGTAATGCTATTTGTTTCCATTTCTTTTTTACCAATTAGTAAAATAAATGGGCAACCCAAAGCTTCATACTTCTTAATCTTAAAGCCTAAACCTTTATTTTCTTGGTCAATGACGGTATCTTCATCATGAAGTAATTCTTTTAATTTATTTGCATATGCTAGCATTTCATCTGTGCTGTTAAGCAAACAAATTGCAAACCGAATGAAAGCAACACTTCATGGTAATACCAAACCTTTATTATCACTATGAGTCATAATAATTGCTCCAATGATGCGGGTTGAAATTCCTGCTGATGTTTGGTAAGGATAAACTACTTCATTGTTTTCATCCCGGTACATCACTTTATAAGGCTTAACAAAGTTTTGGCCTAAAAAGTGTGATGTTGCACATTGCAATGCTTGGCCATCAGGCATTAATGCTTCACACGTATAGGTTTGTTCAGCACCAGCAAATCGTTCATATTCAGTTTTCGTGCCGTTTAAAACCGGAATATTTAAATCATTTTCAATGAATTGGGTATAAACTTCATTTAATTTTTTAGCAAAATCAATGGCTTCTTGTTCACTGGCATGAATGGAATGCATTTCTTGCCAATAAAATTCACTGGTTCGCAAAAATGGCCGGGTATTTTTTTCAACTCGAAAGACATTTGCTCATTGATTAAATTTGAATGGAAGTTGAGAATAAGATACTAAGGTATCTTTGAAATATCGACAGAATAAAATTTCACTGGTTGGTCGTAAAACCAGTTTTTGTGAATCTAATGCAGAACCTTCTTGACCCACTGTGTTTTTAGTAACAATAAACATTTCTGGGGCAAAACCAGATAAATGTTGCTTTTCTAATAAGAAATCTTCGTAAGGAATTAAGGTTGGCATCATTAAATTTTTAATGCCTAATGGCTTAAAGTATTGATCAATTTTTGCCTTAATTTTTTCTCAAATCACCGTGGCATTTGGATTAAAAATGACGGTTCCTTTAACTTCAGAATAGTGAATTAAATCAGCATTTTTTAGTACATCATCATACCATTTAGCAAAATTAATTTCTTGGGGTGTAATAGCACTATTTTGCGAATTATTTTTTGGTTGGTTATTATTTTCCATAATTAATTATTAATCATCGTCCTTATCAATATTTAGTTCTAATAACCGATTCAATTCAATGCTGTATTCCAATGGAAGTTTGTTGGAAAATGGAGCAATAAAACCTACTAACATTAAATTCTTAGCGGTATCGTGGTCAATCCCTAAGGACGTTAAGTAGAACATATTTTCTTGGTTTAACTTACTAATGTATGCTTCATGTTCAACAGTTGAAGTACTGTTTTGAATTGATTCATAAGGGTAAGTTAAACCTTTACTTTCTTCATTTAAAAACAACGAATCACACTTAACGTGGGCATAACTATTAAATGCGTCTTTTTTAATTTCTACTCAACCACGGTAGTTAGCAATTCCATTACCACTAGCAATTGTTTTCGAAATAATGGTACTACGAGTGTGAGGGGCCACATGAATCATTTTTGCACCAGTGTCTTGTTCAATGTTTTTATGGCTTACTGCAATTGACACACATTCCGCACTAGCATATTCTCCACTTAAAATTGTGCAAGGATATTTCATGTTAATGCGTGATCCTAAATTACCATCAATTCAAGACATGTAACCATATGAATCAACTTTCGCACGTTTGGTTACTAAATTTAACACGTTATCGCTTCAGTTTTGCACTGTGGTATATTGCATCTTGGAATTTTTACCAACATATACTTCCACACATGCAGCGTGTAAATTATCTTCACTATAGATTGGAGCTGTGCATCCTTCAATGTATTGCAAGGAACTATTATCATCAACAATGATTAAAGTTCGTTCAAATTGCCCCACGTTTTTATTATTGATTCGAAAGTAAGTGTGTAATGGTAAATTTACAGTGGTATTTTTTGGAACGTATATAAAAGTTCCCCCTGATCAAACTGCCGCATTTAAAGCAGCAAATTTATGTTCTTTACTGTAAATTAATTTTCCTAAATATTTTTGGACTAATTCGGGATATTTTTTTACAGCACTGTCAAGGTCAGTATAAATAACATTCTTTAAAGCAGTTTCTTTAAATACTTGGGAGTAAACCATTTCACTATCAAGTTGAGTTTCTAATCCGTTTAAATATTTGGCTTCTTCTTGGTTAACATGCAGTTTTTCAAACGTATCGCGAATGTTTGCAGGTAAATCTTCTCATTTCTTTTGCTTCGTGGTGTCATATTTGGAATAGTAAATAAATTTATCAAAGTCTAAGAAAGAAAGATTAGGACCTCATTTAGGAATACTTAAGCGTTCAAAATCATGATAACCATTTAAGCGAAATTTTAACATTCACTCTGGTTCATTCTTTAGTTTTGAAATTTGGCGAATGGTATTTTCATTAATACCAAAGCCAGTGTTAATTATTTTCATGCTCATGGTTCTTAATATCGTTAATTATTTTTGTTGCACTTAGTGCACAACTTTTTGCACACATAATGCGATTTTGTTGTTTATAAATATTTTTAAAAACTACTAAATCACCTAGTAGTTGGTCGTTTGTTACTTGTCCATCTTCAATCATTTGAAAATAGGCAGCAAGAATTTGTTGGGCATCATCTAAATTTTTATTAATCAGTTGATTGCATAATAAATCGATGGAAGAGGTGCTAATTGCACATCCGATGCCATAAAAAGATGCACCAATGATTGTTGATGCATTAGTACTTAAAACTAATGTCAAGTCATCAGTGCATGTGTCAGTAATAGTTTTATAGCAAAAGGTATTATCTGAAAGAGGAACTTGATCTTTGGTGATTAAATTAACTGGTCGCGTGGCATGATCAATAATTAAAGAACGCACAAAGTTCTTATCATTATACAAGTCCATTTAATTCATCTCCTGGTCTGAAATCATTAATTGCTTTAATTAACTTATCAATATCACTGCGGTTGTTGTAGAACATTACACTAGCTCTTACTACGGAATGAGCATGTAATGGATAACAAGCTAGTTTTGCACATGATAATGAACTACGGCAAAAAATTCCCTTTTTGCCTAGATAATATTCAATATCTTGCCCATCAATTATTTGGTGTTTGCTATTGTACATATTGAAAGTAATTAATGGGGAATTAACACTTGGAGTGTACAAAATGATTTTTGATAAATTTACGTGCTTCAAAAAGTATTCTTTTAATTCTTTTTCATGCTTAATGATGTTACGGTAGCCAATTTTGTTCCATAATTGCAATGAAGCATCAAAACCAACAATGGCTGGCATATCATAATCAGCATAGTGACTAGTTTCATATGTTGTTAAGTCAAAGTTTAAGCGTTGTTGGGCATTTAAACTGATGTAAGTAAAACCTAAACCAGTTGGGCCAACTAACTTATGAGCACTTCCTACAAGAAAGTCACAATTAGTTTTGTGACAATCAGCTGGGAAGTGTTCAAGTTGTTGAGTAGCATCAACTACGCACCAAATATTTGGATTAACTGCTTTAACACTTGCCACTACTTTTTGGACATCAATTCAATTTGCAAGTAAATTACTTGCACCTGCAAAAGCCACGATTTTAGTTTTATTTGTAATTGCACTTGCATACAATTGCGGGGATGGAATAACTTCTTCTTTTCCGACTAAAACAATCTTGATTTGTTTGCGGTCCCGTAGTTTATATCATGGAAGTAAATTAGATCCATGTTCCATGTAATGAATGACAATTTCATCCCCTGGATTTAATTGATCATAAAGCAAATCAGCAATGAAGTTTAGCGATTCTGTACTACCTGTACTGTACAGTACTTCATTTTCATTTGCTTGTAAGAATTTAGCAAGGGATTTTTTTCCCGCTTTAAAACACTTGTTAGCAATGACATCATTTTTAGTTATTGGATTAGCAGTAGCAAATGCATTGACATTTTCTAAATACCAATTAACTTTCTTAATCATTGCTAATGGTTTTAAACTGGTAGCAGCGTTATCAAGATAAACTAAATTTTTGTGTAATTCAAACCATGGGAAATATTGTCTTCAATTGGTCTTTGTTGTTTTTACTTGTTTCATCCTTTTGTTGTAATCCTAATTACTAATTTTTTTATGATTAATTAGTGTTTTGGGAATTTATTTAATGCTTGGATTAAGCGGTCAATATCGTCGTAATCGTTGTAGAATAGCATACTTGCTCTAATTACTCCATCAACATGTAATGGGTATTTTGCTAAGCTAGCAGATGCTAAACCACCACGAACAACAATGTTGTTCTTAGCAAAGTAACGTTCCACACTGTGGAAGTCAATTGGCTTGCCATCTTTATCCATGAAGTTAAAGGTAATTAATGGGGTAGCTGGACTCTTACTGTAAAGAACAAAGTCACTTCTTGTTGGCATGTGTTTTAAGAAGTATTCCTTTAAATCCCGTTCCCGTTTAATAATTTTGTCTGCCCCAATTGCTAGCAAGTATTTTAGTGATTCTTTTCAAGCATATAAACCAGCAGCGTTTGGAGTTCCACCTTCAAATTTGTGTGGACCTGCAGCATATTTGAAACCAGTTTCACTAATTTCAGAGTTCATGTCGCCCCCATATTTTAATGGAGTCATGATGTCATATCATTCTTTCTTAATGTAAAGGAATCCAGTTCCAGTTGGAGCGATCATCTTGTGACCGCTACCAACGCAGAAGTCAAATTTGTTGTAGTGACATCTTACTGGGAAGTGTTCAATGTATTGTGTGGTGTCGCAAAGCACAAAAATCTTTGGGTTGAATTCCTTAATGGTTTCAACAATCTTACGAATGTCTACTTCATCAGCAAGTAAGTTAGAAGCACCGGTAAAGCAAACTAACCGGGTCTTTGGAGTTAAAGCATTCTTAATTTCTTGAGCAGTAACGAAAGTAGAGTCTTTACCCACAAACACTAACTTTACGTTCTTGCGTTGCTTTAGTCTTAGTCATGGAACTACATCAGAATCGTGTTCCAAGTAAGTTAGAACGATTTCATCACCTTCGTTCAAAATATCTAACATGGAATTAGCAACTAAACTAACACTTTCAGTTGAACCACTAGTGAAAAATACTTCACTTACGTCAGCTTCAAGATATTTTGCTAATAGTTTTCTGGTTTCATCCATTCCTTTCTTAACTTTCATTGCTAAATCATTATCACTGTGAGGATTAGCAGATAACTTTTCATAATATTCGTTAACAGCTTTGATCATGGACATTGGTTTTAGGGTAGTAGCAGCATTGTCCAAGTAAACTAAATTCTTGTTGTTTTCGAATCAAGGAAAATCTTTTTTATAGTTTTTTAGTACTGGCATTTTCTATTTCTCTCCATATATCTATACTTAAATTATCACCTTTTTTTTCCATAATGAACGATTTATATAAAGTTTTTAACAAAATATTTAAACTATTTGCAATGCCTAAAGCATCCAAATAAAACATTTCTTCCTTGTTTACCGTACCCACCAATAATTTATGAGCACTAGTAAAACTATTGTTTGCAACATCAATTTGGGGAATGCCACTAAACACGGATTCATCCATGATGACATTCTTAATTTCTTGTTCACTATAAATATTTGCTAAAGGCTTAATATTATTTTTGGAACATAATCCTAAATTAGTAAAAGCATGATGAAAACTAATGCCATGGAATAACAAGTACGAGTAAGTATGTTCCACGTTGTGAATGGCAGTTAATTTAATTGTTTTTTTAAAGTGGTCTTGATTTAAGCAAAAATAATTAACCGTTAATTTATTATTGTTTTCTTCCAAATGGAAAGTTCAATCTAATGCATAATCCATTTGACTCAAATCAATAAAAGTAAATTTTAATTGCTGTTCAGGACTACTAATGCGAAAATCCTTAAATTGTTTTTGCAAAGCAATTAAATCATTTTCGTTGTTAATTACGTAAATTTCGTTATCCATAATTATTGTTTTAATTCATCTTGGTAAGTTTGATTATTAAATTCATCATCACTGACATCTTCCGTTCCAACTTCTTTGCGGTATTTTGCGTATCCATGATCAGCAATGTCCTTTACTAAATCATACCCACCTTCTTTTACCACTTTCTTATTTAGCACTAAATAAGCATGCGTTGGGGTTAGATAATGGTAAATAAAGTTTGAGTGGGAAATAACAATGATGCTGGTATTTGGATGGGTGTCATAGTATTCTTTAATTAATTCACATACTTTTTTTAAAGCATCAACATCTAACCCCGTATCAATTTCATCAACCAAAATTAATTTTGGAGCACACAATTCCATTAATAAAACTTGGAATTTCTTTTTTTCTCCTCCTGATCAGTTGAAATTAACTTCCCGTTCCAAAATGTCATTCGTTAAACCAAGATCACTTAAACGTTTTAAAACTTTGACATAAAAATCGCTCATTTGTTTGGTTTTATCTTGGTTTTTTAACAATGCTTGCAACAAATCCATTGTCTTTAATCCAACAATTGTTTCGGGATTTTGTTGCATCATATGAATGCCACATTTGGCAATTTCTTGCGGTAAGCTATTGGTAATATCTTTTCCATCAAAAATTACTTGACCAGTTTTCTTAATGGTAAAGTGATTAAAGATTGCTTTAAGAATGGTAGTTTTGCCACATCCATTTGGACCTACTAAACTGACAATTTCGTGGTCGCCAATTTTTAAATTAATCTGTTTTAAAATTACTTTTTTATCAATGCTAACATTTAAATCTTTAACTTCTAACATGTTTGCTCCTTTAATTGTACTTTCTTAAATTTTATTTTTTAGTTAATGATTTTATAACAACCTTTTATAATTATCTTTAATAAAATAATTAATATTATGGCAAAAAAGCATCACATTAAAACTTCTTGAAAGAAAATTGGCTTATATTCTAGTTTAAGTTTATTAGCAATTTTACCAATCACTGCAGTAGTATCTTGCACCCAATCTTCAAGCAATACTACTACTAGTTCTAATTCAACTCCCATTAGTCAACTTGATACTTATAATGGTAAAAAAGGATTTACTTCAAATCTAAGTATTAACGATATTGCGACTGACGCATTATTAAATTCCACTACTAATAGTGCATGAATGGCATATAAAACGGACGAATTAATCTACAATTATTTTAAAAATAGTACGAATAAAACCATTCAATCCTTGTTTACATCAGCACAAAATACTGCCACCACCGCATATAACAAAGACGTTACCAACTATAAAAGTGAATATGGAGATAAGTGGCAATATTACATTCAAACTAACTTGTTTGATTCTGAAGGAGGAACCGAACAAAGTTATTTATTATCCCAAATGGCTTCCACCTTATTATCGGATTTCAAAAATTTAATCTTTGGTGATAATCTATCAGGATTTAAGAGTTTACTAGGATTTTGAACCATTACCAAAACAACAGATGGTAATGTTTCATTATTACCAATGGATCAATGAAATGATGATAACTCCAGCAATGTTTCATCCAGTTCATTTATTAACAATCCAATTAACTGAGCAGGTAATAAAAATGACACTAGTAGTGATGCTAACACTTCGCTAGGGTTTTTTCCCAATGTTTTTACTGATTTAAATAGTGATCAACAAACTTTATACTTACATTTAGCTAACTTTGACCAATTTGTTTTTGACCAATGAGTGATCCATGATGAACCATTCATTGCGTCAAGTATTTTGTATCAATACTATACCAAGAATAGTTCAAACAATTTAGATGCAAGTAATAGTATTTACAATACCAAATACTTTACTAGTTTACCTACTTCCAATAACTTAGAATTTCCCCAATTTGGTACGATTGCTAATAATCAATTTGATTCTCACTTGTATGATTATTTACAACCATCAAGTAGTACTAACCCGGATGGATTTATTGATAGTAATGGTACTTATGTCAGTCCTACCATTGATAATTGAGTTGGTAATTCGAACGTTTACAATGACCAACAAATTACGGGTGGATTTAATTTCTATAACTTAGGGAATGTTGGAAATACCCAAACTGGATACTTCATGACGAATGGAGCATCGATTGCTTCGTCAAGTTCTTCATCTTACGAAGCATATAGTTCTTACTTACCTTCTTATTCAGCAGCTGCATTAAATAGGTACAACTTATTGATGTTTGATAACAACAGCAATGATGCCATTCCAACTGGAATTGGTGGTAGTATCATCAATGGAATTAGTTATCAATCACTAAATAAAGATTTATTATCAAATTTCTTATATAGTTATGGGACAAATAATGATGGAAGCACAGGACAATTCTATCCTTCTTATTTAACTGCATCAACCAACAGTTTTAGCGTGATTAATCCACGTTATACTAACCTGCTATATAATGGCACACCGTTAAACAGCAATAACATGGCGGATTTCTGAAATACCAATATTCTTAATCCGTATAAACACGATACGATGAGCATTTTGTCCTTTAATGTTTTGTTTAATAATAACCAACTATCACCATTCATTTTTACTAGGGATGGGGATGGGGTACACGTCATTGCCATTGATGGATATCACCGGATTATTGCAGCTGAACAAGATCCAAGTTCAATTGCTAGTCCAATTGATGTTTATCCAAATCCAACTAATGCTTATGAAGCGGGAATTGATGCACTTGCACAAGATATTTTATGAAGACAAGAACAAATTTCATCGAATACAGTTACCACCAACATCAAAATTAATTTATATAATGCCCTAGAAGCATACTATAATGCGAATGTTAATAGTTTGCTTTTAAGTTATGCTGCCCAACTTGATAGCACGAAGAGTGATGCAAACTATAACCCATTATTTTCTAGTGGTTATAACTTATTTGACAGTAATGATATTAGTGATGTGTTTAACACTAATGCTAAGCAACAACAAGCTACTTTAGCTTTATTGCAAATTATCATTATCCAACATAATTATTTAACTGAACAAACTAACGAAAATACTTTTAAAAAACAAGTTTTACAAACTTATACCCAAAATACCACGAGCAATGAATCAGGTAATACTTCGTATGGAGTTGGTACTTACTTTCATGAAAACGGAATTCGGCCTGCTTATCCATATGCAATTGATTTAAGTACCAGTGTTATTTATCCATACCTAAGTTATTATGTTTATCATTTAAGTTTTGCTAATACTTTAAATGTTACATCAACAATTAATAACGCTGGTAATTTATATTTAAACAGTAGTAAGAATTCGAGTGCTAATTTTTATAATTTGCCTACATTAGATCAACAATTAACATCCATTCATAATGAATTAGAAACCGCAATTGTTAATTACTTTAATGCCATGAATTTAGGTCCTTGGTCTTATAACACTGATTATGCCAATTATTCACAATATGTATTTACAAATAATGATGCAGTCAATAGTGCAATTCAAGGATTAGCAAATGACAGTATTTTTGCTACGGCAGTTAAAAATAATTTATTAAGTAAAAGTTTAAATATTAATGAAAGCGTTCCAAGTCAAAGCAATAGTGTTGATACTAATTTAAATGATATTTATGGTTTAAGCAACAGCACCTTAAAAGATACTGGTTTATTAGCTAATGATAGTAACTATGGAACTAATTTAAGTTATTTAGCTGCTGCGATCTTATATCAATCTGATTTAAGTTCGTTTACCAGCTCTTTACCAGCAATTGTTAATTATGGTTATAACTTAAAGATTGATGGAAGTGGTTTTATTCCAAGTAGTGCTAGTGATTATGCAAACTCCATTATTAATTTAACTAACAGCATTGGTAATTATTACTTAAATACTAATTATTACTATGCTTCAACTGGTTTAAATAGTGAAAGCACAAACAATAATGATTATTTAACCTTATTGCAAACCATTAATTACTTATATGACGATGGTAGTTGAGCTAATTTATACACTTATTTAAACAACTTGTTAATGAATGGAACTGCTTACGTGGTATGAGCAAATGGGGATTCGGCAAATGTCTTAAATAACAGTAATTCATATAGTAGTTTAACTAATACTGGTAGCAGTTGACAATATGCTGATCAATTAAATTCTGTAGTTAACCCAAATTATAATACTACTTCTTCAAACTATGGAACTGCAGGATATACCAGTTATAGCAACATTAATCAATTTGGTTATAGTCCCTTTAATTACATTCCAAATGCTAATTTAAACGGGGACATGTTAAGTGAATTCATGGACCAACAAATTGCTGCTACTACCACTAATTTTGGGACAGCTAATTATGCCTTTAATAACATTAGTTCTTATTTAACTAATCCTGCTACTTACTTTGATTTAGCAAATGTTAATGTCAATGGTAGTATTGATCCTTTTACTGGTTTTATTGGTTTACAAACCAGTAATTCGCACAGTACTTTAACTAATTTACAACTAAATACTTACTTATTTGGTAGTGCTAACTACGCGATTAATTCCTATGGATTATTAGCTAATTATTACAATGGTTTAGGTACTACATCTAATCCTGAACAAGGTACGCTAATGTATGCAATTATGCACGCAGGTTCCTTAGCTCAATTAATTAGTTTATCTTCAACTTTACAAGCAGTTAATAGTACTATTCCCCAATTTAGTAAGCAATATTACAGCGGTAATGTTAATACCCAAAGTGAAGTAGATGCTAATTATGCGAACGCAGTTTATAAAGCAATGAAATCAATTCCAGGCGAAGAAGATTTCTTTAAGAACTTCTCTGGTTATGTAACTGGGTTAACTAATACTCCATCAGCAAGTAACTTTAATAACGTAAGTGACATGTACAATGTACTTACTGGGGGTACCAACTTGCAATACAATAATTTACAAACCAGTTGGAGTCAATACCAAAGCAGTTTGAAGAAAACTAATCAATCAAGTACTCCTAATAGTAACATCATTGGTACTTTAGCACAAGATCGTTTGATTCCAAACGGAAGTGGTGATTATATTACTATTAGTTCATCATCAAGTAGTTCTTCCTCTTCTTCCTCTTCAAATACTTCAAGTGCTGATCAATACAAATTTA
>JAGCPI010000024.1 GCA_017645255.1 bacterium | reverse complement strand
TTGCTAATATTTCAACTACTTGACCTGCTTATGCTACTAGTGATGGTAATTATAGTACCGATGCTTTAACTACTTCAAGTACCTTTGGTGGTAGTGTTGAATTAAACATTAATATTACTAATGCTACTGGAGAATTAGTAAAATCAAGTTCATTTGATTTTACAAGTGGGGAAGCAGTAAGTAAACTTTATACTTTTTTAGATTCTTTACCATATGAAAATGGTTATACCTATACTTTTTTAGGCAATGGATTTGGTTTTAGCAACATTTTTGACAACGGAGTGGTAGTTGGTTATGGTTCAAGTATCATTAACCACATCAACCAATCTTCTTTTTTAGTTAATGCTAATGGCATTACTTGCACTACCACCCAAACCATGCACGATGGTTATTTAGGAGCAGTAAATGAATATTATGGTAGTGGAGCTAATTCGAGACGTTGAAATGCTACGTATGGTTGATTAGCATGTAATAGTGGGGATATTTATACCACTGATTACAACCATGAAAACTGGTATAATCCCAACCAATTAATGGTTGAAGTAGCTAAACAAATTGCTGATACTTATTCCAACCCGGTGAATGAAGTAATGGCATTGTTTGACTGAACCTACAACAATATTTATTACGGAACTTCAGCTGATGGATACTACGAACCAGTGCGGGGATATTTCCAACACCTTGAAGGGGTGTGTGCTAACATCTCTGATGTATTTGGTGCGTTATTAAAAATAGATGGATTTGTGTCCCGACAAGTATGAGGAAGTGTTGATAGCGTTAATGTGAACTTGGTGCAAAGTCAAATGATGAATGATCTAGATCATGAATGAACCCAAGTCTGAATGCCAAGTTTACAAGAATGAATCACGTTAGATCCAACGTGAGATTGAGCCCTACCGTTTGGTGATTTAGAATCGCAATTTAATATTGATCGGTGTGATATGACTATTAATGTGGTGGAATGACCAGAAAACGGTACAGGATTATATTACGATAGTTATGGAACTTTATCATACCATAATTATGCGTATGATAATTACTTCTCATACTTTAAAGGGGCAGAATACGAAGCATTATTAAACCTTGGTAGGGATTTTGATATCTTACCCGGCATGAATCAAAATACATACCAATATTCATATGCATTAGCCCTTGCACAAATTATTAATTGAGCAGCAAATCCAAAGAATAGTATTTCTAATAATAGTTATATTTTAGATTACATGTACCCAAGATAAAACATAAGTTAACTGATATTGATGGCTTTTTAAAGCCATCTTTTTTTTTTATGCTAGTTTTATTAGAGAAAAAATTAATTATTATTTCTTTAAAGATAGAATATTCATAATTATGAAATTAAGTTAAATCATTATCATCTTAATCATTTATATTAATTTTTGTAAAACTCGCATTTTAATAATTAAAATAAAATCTATTTGTTGGGGTGAATATGATGACAATTAATGAATTAATTAAGGAATTAAAGATAACTGATATTAAGCACGCTAAACTAAAAGATGTATGTGAATTTGAGCGAGGTAATACAGTTAATAAAAATCTTCTTGAAGAAGGGAATATTCCTGTAATTTCTTCTGGAATAGAACCAATTTCATTCACAAATGTTGCTAATCAGAATGCTGGAGTTATTACAATAGCCACTAGTGGAAGTGGAGCCGGAAAAAATATATTTTTTTGGGATAAACCAATCTATGCATCTGATTGTTTAACTATTAAATCAAATAATAACCAAATATTAATTACTAAGTATCTTTATTATTATTTTATTAATAGAAAAAATACTTTATCCACACTTACTAGTGAAGGAGCAATTCCTCATATTTATGCAAAAGATCTTTACAATTTGGATATTTATTTTCCTTCTTTGCTATACCAACAACAAATTGTAAAGATCTTAGATGATTTCATGGAACTCGAAGCGGAACTCGAAGCGGAACTCGAAGCGGAACTCGAAGCAAGGAAGAAACAATATGATTATTGACTTCATGCTCTTCTTGATTCAAAGATGGGTATGCTTAATGATAAAAATATTACATATGCTAAATTAAAAGATGTATGTGAAATTAAACGTGGTGAAAAAATTACACGAGATGAAATAATTGATATTGGATATCCAATTATTAGTGGAGGTAAAAATTATTTAGGATATGCTAATAAATACAATGCAAACGAAAATACCATTACAATTTCTCGTGCTGGAAATCCAGGTTTCGTTAATTCAATCAATGAAAAATTTTGAATCACTGATTTTTGCTTTTATATTGGAAAAACTGTTGAAAAAATTAATTATCGATATCTTTATTACCATTTAAAAAGTATTCAAGATGAAATTTATAGTTTATGTTTAAGTGGATCTATTTCTACATTGAATATGGCAAACTTATCATTATTATCTATTGCCTTTCCTTCTTTAGACACACAAAATAAAATCGTTTCAATTCTTGATCAATTTAATAATCTAACTTCTAATTTACAAGATGGTATTCCTGCGGAAATTAAATTACGTAAGGAACAATATCAATATTATTTAAAGCAATTATTATGTTTTGACAAGCAACTAAAAATAAATTAATTGCTTTTTTAATTAATTTTATCAATAACAATTTCAATTATGAAATTTGTCCATAAAAAAGATTGTGACTATGATATTTCAAAATATATTCTTCATGATGATTACTATAAAATAACCAAACAATTTACCGAAAAACCCAAACATTTATTAATCAAATTTCGCTGAATATTCTTTTCAGTAGCAATTCCGGAATGAATTTTGTTAATTACCTTATGCTTGTTAGCAATTTATTATTTAAATTTATATCAAGATACAAATAACACAGTTGTTAAATACCAAATATATGGTATTGTTTGTTGAGTAGTTGCCCTTGGTAGTGGAGGCATTGTCTTCATTGGTTTATTATGGTATATTTTGCAT
>JAGCPI010000004.1 GCA_017645255.1 bacterium | reverse complement strand
AGTATCAACCATGGTGCTTGGTAAAATACTAATAAATTGTGCTTGGGTGCTGTTAAGACTAATGCTGTGGGTTGCTCTTTGCACCATGTCAGCTAATGCATAAGTATAGTTGGATGTCGTAATGGAAGTTGAAGGATTAATCGTTGGTAATCAATTAGCTTTTAATAAATTGGTAAAATCGCTGTTGCTTCAACTACCACTTAATTTCATTCCTTCGAAATAAGTTGCATTATTAACTGTTAAACCCCCAGATGCATTATTACTTAATGCAAAAGCACCATAGCCGTTATAACCAGATGTAGTAATGGTTGGAGTTAACTTTAAACTATTGTAAGTATAATTGTTAGTAAAGCTTAGACTTCCCCCATCGCTCTTGCTGGTGATGACAAAACTAATCGTTACATTTAAAGTGCAAGTAAAATTAGTGATGCTATTAGTGTTTTTAGTATTCTTTAAGGAATAGTTAAAATTTGGTACACTAACATTAAAATTACTGTTCGCACTTAGTGTTCCAATTAATTCATTTAGATAATAGTTGAAATTTTGAATAACTGTTCATCTAAAGATAGATGCACAATTAAACATATTAATGTCATTTTGTAAATGAGCATTAAAGTATGATAAAGCACCTTGTACCGTTCATGCTTTACCAACTGGATTTGTAATTCCAGTTTGATTTAACGTTTGTAAGTAAGCATTGTCATTAAAAGTATGACTGTTTACTTGTGAGACTGGAGCCGCATCAAGACTGGTAGTCTTTGCTTTTTGACTATTCGTCTTGTTCGTTGCATCCTTATTATTAGGTGATTGGTAGTTAGCAAAGCCTAATGCAGGCCCAATAATCATGCTACCAATTCCAATGGTACTTAAAGTCCCAATGATAACTTTGTTCTTCTTTTTCATAACTGTTTTCTCCCAAAACCTAGTTATTATATCTATATTTTATCAAAAATCCAATTTGATATCCCCACATTTGGGTATTGCCAAAGCAAATTCCAGATAAAAAATAGGTTATATTATATAAAAAATACCTGAGTTTTCAAAATATTTATAAGCAAAATGGTAAATTATTATGATTACCTATGAAAAATTAAGGGATTAATTAAAAAATAAAGGTAAATTAAATAAAAAATTTAAAAAATTAATCCCTCATTTTTTTAAGCAATAATTAGTAAGTGTTTCTTGTTATTAGAATTTTTAAAATTAAAGACATCAAATTAGGAAAGTCAGACTTGCAAAAGAATTAGTAAAATTTAATTAATCTCTGCAACAATTCACAACCAACTATCTTTGAATCTTTTTGCAAATGACTAAAGTGTTTAATCTTTAAAAACTACACCAATCATCAACCACTTAACAACAGACTATATTTTTTTATAATTTACTAGGTTTTAAAGATAAAAAAATGACAACTAAATCGTTGTCATTTAAATACAAAAAGTTGTTTTTTATTTAAAGTTTTTAATTAGAAGTGATTCTTTATTATTTTAAGTACATGTTATCCATCACGTAAGTATTATTGGAAATACTGTTGCTTGGATTAGCAGCTCAACTTATTACATTAGCAATTCCTTGCGCAAAAGTATATTCATAAGTGCTTTGCTTCATGCCAGGAACAATATCAAAATGCCTTCCTAAGTTTAACAATGCTTGGTATTCGCATCCTTTAAAGCATGAGAAGTAATTGTCATATTCATAATTTTTATAAGATAAAGTTCCATAACTATCATAATAAAGATCAGTCCCAATACTAGGTCATTCAACTAAGTTAATACTCATATCACACCGATCAGTATTGAATTTTGCTTCAATATCTCCAAAAGGAAGGGATCAATCCCACGTTGGGTCTAACGTAATTCATTCTTGCAAGGTTGGCATTCAAACTTGCACTCATTCATGATCAAGGTCAGATTTTAAATTATCACCAATGTTGTTAACATTGACCGTATCAACACTTCCTCATACTTGACGCGAAACAAAACCATCTAATTTTAATAAAGCACCAAAAACATCAGCGTAATTACCACACACTCCTTCCAAGTGGGAAAAATTCCCCCGAATAGTATGATAATAACTATAGGAAGAAGTATAGTGCATGTTGTTTGCTACCCAGTTAAAAATAGCAATTACTTTATTAACTGGGTTGGTGTAAGAAGCACTAATTTGGTTAGCAATATCCACCATGGTTTGGTTAGGATCATACCAGTTTTGCACATTTTCATCAGTGCTAAAATAATCCCCATCAAAGCACGCAGCTCACCCATAAGTCGCACTTCATCTTCTGGTATTAGCTCCATAGCAGTAATAATCATTAACTGCTCCTAAATACCAATCGTGAGTGGTTTGGTTAGTAGTGCACGTAATTCCATTAGTGGTTACTAAAAATGATGATTGGCTAACATTGTTAATGACACTACTACCATAACCAACAACCACTCCATTATCATAAACACTACCAAATGAGTAATCATCACCCGTAAAAGTATACGTATCTCCATTTGCATAAGGAATGGATTCAATGAATGAATATAGTTTATTTGCACTTTCCCCACTAGTGTAACTAAATGAATAATCAGTAGTTTTATTATTAGCGTTTGTAACGTCTAAACCAAAACTACCACTGCTACTAAAAGTATTACTAGTGCTTGGACTAGTTGTTGCATAATTTCCGTATGCACTTGCATATGCGGGTCAAGTATTACTAATATTTGCAATTGCTAGTTTATTAGTGAACCCATTAAACAAGATTTGGGTACTTACACCCCCAATTGACAAATTTAAAAAACTTTGTTTAGGATTAAACCCTTGCAAGTGTACGGTATCAGGACATGGATAAATAACGTTGCTATTACCATCATTAGCTGCAATTGCTTGAATGGTAATGTCATTAGTAGCAGTTAAATTTTTAGTAATATTAAGCGAAGCATTAATATTCCCATCATTATTGGTATCAAATGTTCCTACTTGCTTATTATCATAATCAACCCCATATTGCATGTTCGGCAAACTAGTTCCTACTAGATCTAATAATCCGGTGCTAGGATCATAAGAAACATTACTTAAACTAGTCGTACTAATCGTTGGATAAATTCCATTGGGTTTAATGGCAAAACTATTAGTTAATCCTTTTTGGTTAGTTCAGGCATAAGAAAGATCAATGTATTGATTTAATGACCCACTATACGCCCCAGTATCTGGCGATAATAATGAGTAATTAAAGTTCGAAGCAATATATGCTCATGATCCATTGGAAACATTATTAACACTATAACTAAGAATATCCCCTGGTTGGTAACTAAAGGAAATGGCACTGGTTGGAGGAATTGTAGTGCTAGCACTAATATCTTGCCAATTAATGATGTATTTACCTGAATAAGGATCATATAAAGAAACACTAAAAGTAGCAGTCGCATCCGGGTTATTAAACACCGGGGTTAAATTACCATCTTGGGTCGTTAAATCAATGTTAAATGTTTGATTTTGGCCATCAAAATAAAAGATTCACCCAATGCTACCTTGGCATTCAGTATAAAGAGCAAAATTATCTAAATTTCCACTTAAGCTAGTAGCTAATGGTACATTTACATTTTTGTCACTATCAAAACTATAACTTGCTTGACTTGTATTATCAATCGTACCAGTTCCTCAAGTACTTGTAGCAGTTCCTCAGGTCGAATTATTAGCAAAGTTATTAGTAATGTCATATGAAACTATTGTTCATTCATTTTGGTTCGCTTGAAATTCATAAACCGCATTCCCTTGAATGACAAACTGAATGCCGTTTACTAATTTACTTAAGTTATCTTTTGTATTAAAGGGAGAAGTTAATCAATTCTTACTTCAAGTAGTATTATTAGGTAAATAAACTGCATACGCATGCGGAAATTGATTACTAATAAACGCTTTATCACCAATTGATTGCAAATGAGCAGGAAAGGTAAGTTTAGTTAAATTGTTATTGGCAAATGCTAAGGTGCCAATACTTAATAAATTGGCATCAAAAGTAACACTGGTTAAATTTTGTCCATAAAATGCACCAGCAGCAATGTTAGTAACTGCATAAAAATTATTTCCATTAATGACCGTATTAGGAATTATGAGGCTCGTATTAACTACTTTCTTACTAAAACCTAGCAAGGTGGCACTATTATCATTATTAGCACTAAATAATAACGTGTTACCATTAGCACATTGATAAGTAAATGTATTATTAATAGCAGCATTTAACGTGGAAGTATCTAAGGTATGGTAAGCTAATTTATTATCATTGCTGATATCTTGCTTGCTAAGTTTAAGATGATTAGCACTTGCATTATCATTAATAACCTTATCAGAGGTTGCAGGGGTATTTGTTGCTGAAGCAATGCTCTTTTTAACTGGGTTGGTGCTCGTTAAATTATTAGTTGCATTTTGACTGCTAGTGGAGTTTGTGATATTAGTAGAGTTAGCAGTTGAATTAGCAGTGAGATTAACATTACTAAATGCTAATCCGCATCCAAGGGCAATTAAACTACTAATTCCTAATCCAGCTATGAAACCAATTAAAATTTTTCTTGTTTTTTTCATAAACTACTTTCCTTCCTGTGAAATTTGTTTAATTTGATATACAAGCATTTATTACTTTATATGAAGTTTATTTTAACATTATTAGGCAACAAGAAAAAAATAATCAAAATTGGTTCGATTATTTTTAAATTAATCATGAAGTTACAAAATTTAGATCGTTCCATTAATCAAAAGCAAAAATGCAAGGAAAAAAGTTGTTCATGTTTATCAAGAATATTGTAAAGGTGGTATATTTAGTAATGAAGTAAACGTGTAATTTTAATCGATTTGGTTTTGAGAGCAAGAAGTGAATAAAACTCACAATTAAGCAAATAAAGGATATTTTAACTACTTATAACGGGACTTAAACCAATTTAGGATCTTTATTGGTGTTAACGAAGCATAATAAAATAAAACAATAGTAAAAATATTAAATGCTCAATTTGTTCTTGATTTGTGACATGCAATTCATGAAACTGAACTTTGCTTTAACACTAAAGAATTAAAGGATATTCATTTTATTTATGATGATTTAGTTGATCCAGCCTTTAGAAAACAAACCCTCAAGAATACCATTATTGAACTATTAAAAGAAGACAAAGCAGTTAGAGTTATTAAATTATTAGTAAACATTTGCAAAAAGCACAATCTTCATTCCAAATATTTAAATGGTTTAATCTTTTATTTAAGACACAATAAGAAAAAGAGATGCTTGTAATCGCACCTCTTTTTTGTTTATTAATTATTATTTATTTTATGAGTGATAGTAATGCTTGATTGATTAATTATTCATTCAATTATTTCATTGTGATAACGTATTTAATAAAACTAAGTAATAATAAAAGAATAAGCAAGCATTAAAAATCAATCATTTAAACTGATAATCTATTCTGCTGATTCTTCTAATCCTTCAAGAATGCTTAAAGCATTTTCTAAGTCAGTTAGTTGAGCAGTTGGATTGCTGCTATCTTTGCTAGCTTCATCAATGTAGTGATCAAATTCATCCTTTTTGATATCATGATCTTTGAAAATGTTTGGATTATTTTGTTCAATACTAGAAATTTCACTTTCTAAAGATTCAATTTCAGTTTGAACATTACTATTAGTAGATGAAGTTGGAGTAGCATTTTCCTTTGTTACTAAATTACTAATAATATCATACGCACTTTGTAAATCAGTTAGTTCTTCTGATGGATTGCTACTATCTTCAGTTGCTTGATTCATATAGTGATCAAATTCAGTTTTGTCAACTAAATGACCAGTAAAGACATCTGGATATTCATTTTCCATTGCCGTAATTTCATCTTGTAAGACAGTAATTTGTTCTTGATCACTTGAACTAGAAGTAGTACCTGGACTTGGTTCACTAGATGAAGAATCGTGAAGTAATGTTACGTTTAAATTTTGGGTTTTTAAAGTTGATAATGAAGAAAGATTTGGATTACTAATGGTATTAGTACTTTCATATAAACTAGTACCATCATTAGCATATCCGATAATTGTTGGAGCTTCAAAATCTTGATATCAAAGTGAATTTAGATTAGGATTAGTTGTTGAACCAGTTGAACTGTATTCATTGGTCATATCTTTCATCATGTCCACTCAAGCTAAGGAAGTAGGATCAACTGCTGATGGTGAACTGATTCAACTTGAAGTAGTTGGGTTTGTAGCATTTTGGAAATTAACACTATGAACCGTGGTAGAATGCATTTCTTGTAGTGCATCTAATTCATGGTTAAATGACATCATACCCCCGTTCATGTATCAACCCCCATAAACATTAATCATACTATTATTAGTATTTAAACTATTGTTAATTTGGGCAATTAAGGTTGGAGCAAATGTTACGTTAGTAAATTGGACCGTTACTGCTTCAGTGGAAATGTTAGGTTGAAAACCAGATTTCGTTAACGATGAAGCATCAACGACAAAATCATAACTTTCGTTATAAGTCATGTCAAAACTAAATTGATGACTAGCATTTTCAGTTAAACTCTTTGCATCAAATTGCACACTGTCCAGTTTTCAAAACATCACTGAATCCATTAAAGTATGATAATCATTGGTGCCAGAGATTTTGTCGAAAATATCATGGATTTCAATTTTTAATTCACTATTAACATATCCGTTCAGACTAGCAGGAAGGTTAGGATTAGTTAAACTTTTATATTCATTAGCAAAGTTGCTAAAGTAAGTGCTTGCATCCTTGGCATAATTAGTTAAATAATTGCTAATGGTAGTTGCAAAATTATTTTGGCTAATTTTGCTAAATTGATTGCTTCAATTAGTTGCAATTTCACTTAGAGTACTACCAGCTATGCCAATACTGGTTTGACTACTAGAACTAGAGGAGGTGGAGGAAGTAGAGTTTGTGGAAGAAGAAGATGAAGAACTAGAGTTTGATGAAGAACCACAAGATACAACACAGGCAGGAATAATACATGCAATGGCTGTCAAGCCAATTGCCCCGCCAATAAACTTTCAAATCCGTTTTTTATTTTTCATAATTTATTATTTTTATTTTTAGTAAATATAAACTTATTTTATAAAAAAAAAAAAAACGGAATTTTTCTACAATTGCAAGTTGATTTTATGGCAACAAAACAGTTCAATAATCTGTAATTTTTCTATTAATTTTTTTAAATAATTTGATGGATTAACCAAATAATTTTTTTCAAGGACATAATAAAAAAAGACAGCATGAATTGATGCTGTCTGCTAGATTGCAAGTTCAAGGGCAACGCTTGTATTCTTTGAAAATTACCCAAGAAATAGAAGTTAAACTAGGACATAAAATTTGAACAAAGATGCAAATTTCGTGTTTTTTATATGTTGTTGTAACAATAACTATTGAGTTTATTTAATCTTATTTATCGTGATTTATAACATCCTAGTTGCAATCAATATTATTGGTAATGATTTGATTTTTTGGGACACATAAATTTTTGTATATGTGTCTTTAATGACAACTGAAAATATGATATCAAAAATTAAAAAATAATCATGATATTTTTTAGCATATAGCAAAATCAATTAAGAAGAAAATTTCTTAATTTTTGCACGATTTT
>JAGCPI010000023.1 GCA_017645255.1 bacterium | reverse complement strand
TCCTGGGTATTCTTTGCTATGAATAACATACAACGATAAAACTGCAAAATAAGCAATGGTGCACCCAAGAGCAATTAAGCCAAGTCACAATCCATTGTTCACTTTGCTGATGATTAATGTTGTATAGTCAATAAAATGCGTCCCAAATTTTTTAAATTTTGTTTTCTTCATCCTATCTTATAAGATTTATTAAGTTCTTTTATATTAAAATAAATCTTGTTATTTTTAATAACAATTTATTTTATTTTACAACAAAGTCATATTGAAGTTAAATTTCATTATGCGGAAAGGTATTATATGAGTAAAGAAGAACGAGAAAAACCAAATAAGAATTTAGGTTTTCATCACCACGAAAAAGATTATGATGATGAAAAACATATTGACGAAGTAAAACACGTACACCCTGATTACTACAAGCGTGGTAACAAGGATAAAGTACACCATGCTAAACCTCCTCGTTACATCAACAAAGAAAATGTAAACAAAACTAACGATAAGGAAAATAAAGAAGGAAAGAATCCAACTAGATCAGCTAGTGGCAGAAACTTGTACCACCAAGAACGCTCTTTTAGTCGCAACAAAGCAATGCGCAAGATGCAAAACGAAAACAATGCAACTGCTAACCAATCCAACGCAAGAAATGATCGTCGTTTGCAAAAACAAACCAAAAAGAATCAAACAACTCACGAAAATAGCACTAATAAAGAAGTTAAAACTTCCAATAAAGAAAATAACTAATACTAATTCATGATTACATTACATGTGCAACCAAATGATGAAAATAAACGCTTAGATAATTTCATTGCTAAGTGTTATCCTAATTTGTTGAAAACTTTAATTTATAAATGGTTACGCACCAAGAAGATTAAAGTTAATAATCAAAAGAAAGATCCAAATTATCGGTTGCAACCTAATGACGAAATTATTATTTATTTAAGCGAAGATTTATTAAATAACGCAAAAGAACAAATCTTTGCCAAATATCAACCTGATGAATTATTCCTGCAAGCTGATTGTAAAAATTTACAAGTAATTTACGAAAATAATGATTTATTAATTGTGAATAAACCAATTGGGGTCTTATCGCATACTGCTAGCAAAACTGACATCAATGTTTTGATTAACCAAATCAAGAAGTATTTATATTTAAAACATGAATATGATCCAAACGAAGAAAACAGTTTTGCTCCCGCATTGTGCAATCGATTAGACCGCAATACGCAAGGATTAGTAATTGCATGTAAGAACGCACGATCACTTGCCAAAATGAACGAAGCCATTAGCGGTAGACAAGTAAGTAAGGATTATTACTGTTTTTGTTATGGTAAATTTAGTGAAAAAACTGGTTTACTAAAAAATTTCATGCACAAAGATGAAAAATTTAACAAAGCAGTGGTTAATAATATGAAAGTAGAAGCTAACGACAAAATTGCTTTGTTAAAATACCGTGTGATTGCTTATTATCCAATTAATAATATTAGCATGTTGGATGTTAAATTACTTACTGGTCGCTTTCACCAAATTCGCGCCCAATTATCGCACGTTAATCACCCACTAGTGGGCGATGGAAAATATTATGATCCCAAGGTGCATCAATTTATTAAGCAACCTTATAAATCGCAATTACTAGTTGCTTATAAATTAACATTTAGTAAAGAATTAAGTGCTTATTTCTTTCACATTAATGAAGAAATGGTCTTTTCAGTTCCTAACATTTATCAGGAATTAAAACAATTATATCCATTTAAATAATTAATATTAAAGATAGGATAAAAAAAGTTGACCCGTTTGGATCAACTTTTTTATTGTCTTATTTAAGAAGTTATGGCTTATAAATTGCTTTTTACCGCATTGTAAATTGCATTTAATCAGTTTGAATTAACACTATTTAATGCAATCGTTGCTACTGAAACTGCAAGTGATAATGCTGCATCAACCGCCGTTAATGCTAACAATGCTTCATCAGCTCAACCACAAGCTCCTACGACTGCTGTTTGGGCACCAACAGATGCTTTGGTTGCAGTTAGAATGGAAGTAATTTTGCTATCAAATAAGTCTTTGAAGTCACTTCAAACTGAGCGTAATTCACCAGGAAGATTTTTCATTCCTAGATTATATTCAACAGTCTTAATACTATTCAAAGTTTTTTGGTAAGAAGTTCCAACTTCGCTCTTTAAAGTTAGCGTGTCATCATATTCTTTTCACATGGTGACAGTAGTTGCAGTGCATGAAACTGCTGCAGCTGTTGCAGCAATTGCACTAGCAGTAGTAACTCCAAAGAAGAAAGTACCAGCTCAATATGCAGCAGCCAAGGCCATACTAATTCCTGCTGCTACAGTTGAAGCAATTGCAAGTCCATCTTCTTCCGAAGATAACTTGGTAGTTGCTTCTTTAGCATCATTAATTAATGACAATTGCGTTTGAGCAGGATCAACATCAGCGTTGTAGTAACTTTCAATGGTACTAAAATCAGTGTTAAATTGACTTACATTGTTACTGTGATAAGCATTATTTAATGTATATCATTCGCTCATTGCTTGTTGAGCAGCACTTGAAGAACTGCCAAGGTTATCAGAAACATAAGTAGCTTCATCTCATGCTAAATTCCGCTTTGTGCTTAATGAATTACTTTGGGTGGAATTAATTTGACTATTGTATAAACTAATTTCTGCTTTTAAAATTTGTTCTTCACTTAGTAAGTTCAATTTAACTGCAGTACTATCGTTAGTATTTTTGTTATTATATGTATAGTCAATTAAAACGTAGTTGCAATCATTACCCGCATGAATCATTTGGTCCTTAACCTTTCAGAATGATAAAGAAGTAGGGAATGAAACTTGCATTGTGTAAACATTATCATTAATGCTACTAATGGTAATACCATTGGTTGCAGTTAAGAAATAGTGATAAGTCCATGATGGCAATGCATAACCATTAACACTAATTGTCAAGTATTGACTAGGATTATTGGACATTGCATTGTTAATTAATGCTCCAATTAATTGCGTCTTGGTTAATCCTTCACTTGCCCCATAGTTTTGTTCGTTTTCAGCTTTTTCAATTAATGAATTTAAATTGTTGCTAAAACTGTAATTAATTGTTTGAATCGTTTCTCTGTTTTTATTAATACCAACGTTTAAAGTCAATTGAGTGCCAGTAGCTTGCCCATTGTGATATAAACTACTTGCATTATTTTCTAATGTAATATTTGGTTTCGTTCAAATGCTAAATTGATAAGTATCATTGGCAATTGATACTAGTTGAACACTCTTAACAACGTTTGTAAAGAAGATTGGGGATAGTTGTTGACCATTTTCTTGATAGATGTTGAAATACGTTGGAAGATCTTCATTGATAAAACCATTTAGATTACTAATTAAATTACTAGAGTTATTTTGATCAAGTTTATATAGCACTGATAGTAAAGTAACTAACTTACTACTTGCATTAATGCTGACGTTGTTAATGGTGGTGTTTTTGTTAACTCAAGAAGTAGGAACGTTTTTACTTGCTAAAAAGGTTTGAACTGCATTCTTTTGTAAACCATTGGTTTGCATGTTTGCTACAAAGTCTTTTGCTAATGTTCGCATCGTTTCATTAACCTTGCTGGAATTAGCATTGGTACTTGCAACTAAACTGCTACCAACAGTATCATTGTTTAAGAAATCAGTGTTATCAATAATTTGATTCATTTGGTCAATTTGTGAAGAACTAAATGAATTTTTTGCTAATAAGAAGTTATCTAATTGGGCAAAATAAGCATTGCTTTGGTTACTAATGGTTTGGTTAACTACAACTGGACCTAAATTACTACTATTTGTGCTGGTACTACTTGTTGCAGTAGAAGTAGGAGTAGCATTTTTTAACGTTGGATTAGAAGTAGTTGTTGAACTCTTTACATTTGCATTAGTTGGTGCAACACTAGCAGCTGTTTTAACTGAAGCATTATTTGCTACAATTCCACTAGTTGCTGGACTTGTTGTTGAATTGCTGGCAATTACTGCACTAGAAGAATCTGATTGTTTATGAGTTAATTCAATGGGAGTAACAATTGCAGTTGTTGCAATTGCTGCGATTCCAATTAATGATAAAAAAATAATTAAACTTTTTTTAACTTGTTTTTTCATGAGGTGCTCCTTTCAAAAAAAAGTAATCTAATCTTATTTCTTATATATATGAGCAAAAATAAAATTACAAAAAAAATTTGAGAAAAAACGGGTTTTTAATAAAATTTTGCAACATAAAATTTACATAAATTTTTAAATAAATTAATGAATTAAGAAAAATGATGTATAATGTGCTAATTATTTTTTTTAAATATTCAATCTTCGTATTATTTGCTATATTTCCTATTAAAATAAACTCGTTAATAACAAATAGAAATTAATTATGGAAAAACTAAAACTATATAACGGGGTGGAAATGCCGCTCATTGGGTTTGGTGTTTACCAAATCAATGACCACCAAGTATGCGAAGAAGCAGTGTATAATGCAATTAAAATTGGCTACCGAATGATTGATACTGCTTATTTGTATGGCAATGAACAAGCAGTTGGAAAAGCAATTGCTAGAGCAATTAATGATAAATTAGTCACTAGACAAGATTTATTTGTGGTGACAAAAATTTGATTGACTGATTTTGGATACGAAAAAGCATACAAATCAATTAATCGTAGTCTAATGCTTTTAGGATTAGATTACTTAGATTTGATCTTATTGCATGAACCATTTGGGGACATTTATGGAGCATGAACTGCATGTTGTAAAGCATACAAGGAAAAATTAGTAAGAGCGATTGGAGTATCAAACTTTGATGAATGCAAACTAACTGAATTTAATATTATTGCTTCTACTAAACCAATGGTGAACCAAGTTGAATTAAATCCATTTTTTTCCCAACCAAGTTTAGTAAAGTTAATGCATGATGAACAAATTATTCCAATGGCATGAGCACCATTAGATGAAGGAAAACACGATATTTTTCATAATCCAGTATTAACTAGCATTGGTAATAAATACCATAAGAGTGCGGCACAAGTTGCATTAAAGTGAAATATGCAACGGGGAGTAGCAATTATTCCAAAATCAACTCATTTAGCTCGCATTAAAGAAAACTTTGATTTATTTGATTTCACTTTAACTAGTGAAGATATGCAAGCAATTGATAAATTAACTTTACCAATTAGTGAAATTGAAGATTATCATACTAATCCTGATTTAGTAAAACGCATTGTAACTTGAAAACCTGAAGATAATAATTAAAAAGAAGTACTTCTTTTTTTGTTAAAGCCAGTGTACATTTAACTGACTCATGATTGAGGTTGGCTAGTTAAAAAATAAACAATTAATTACAAGATTTTTTAAATTAATAATTTCTTAAAATTGTTAATTGGAAAGTCTTGTTTTTAATAAGCAATTATTGATATAATAAAAAATTAAGGAAATTGGAGAAAGAGAAAAGAATTTGATGATGGAAAAAGTAAAACTATATAATGGGGTTGAAATGCCAATCATTGGCTTTGGGGTTTATTTAATTAATGATCACCAAATGTGTGAAGAAGCAGTTTATAATGCAATTAAAGTTGGATATCGAATGATTGATACTGCTTACTTTTACGGGAACGAACAAGCAGTTGGAAATGCAATTGCTAGAGCAATTAATGATAAATTGGTTACTAGACAAGAACTATTTATTGTCACCAAAATTTGATTAACTGATTATGGCTATGAAAAAGCATATAAATCAATTAATCGCAGTTTAATGCTTTTAGGTTTAGATTACATAGATTTAATTTTATTACACCAACCATTTGGTGATATTTATGGAGCATGAAATGCATGCTGTAAAGCATACAATGAAAAATTAGTAAGAGCAATTGGAGTATCAAACTTTGATGAATGCAAACTAACTGAATTTAACATTATTGCTTCAGTCAAACCAATGGTGAACCAAGTGGAAATAAATCCATTTTTTGCCCAAAACAAATTAGTTAAATTCATGCAAGATGAACAAGTTGTTCCAATGGCTTGAGCTCCTCTTGATGAAGGAAAACATAATCTTTTTCATGATTTAACATTAACAACGATTGGCAATAAGTATCATAAAACTGCAGCCCAAGTTGCTTTAAAATGAAATATTCAACGAGGGGTAGTAGTGATTCCTAAATCAGTGCATTTAGACCGCATTAAAGAAAATTTTGATTTGTTTGATTTTACGCTAACTAAAGAAGATATGCAAGCCATTGATCGCTTAACATTACCTCACAGTGAAAATGTAGATTATTGTAACAATGTGCAATTAGTAAAGCACATGTTAAGTTCAAATCCTGATAAGAAATAATTATTGATAATCAATTTAAAAAATCATTATTAGAGAGAAATTGTTATTTTTAAAGTGCAAAGAAAATTAACTTCTTTCGTAACTTTCTAATAGTGATTTTTTATTTATATGTTAAAATTACACATAGCATAAGTCAGTAAAAAAGTTAAGTTTAAGTTATTGATTCTTACGTCAAGCATTGGATACATACTAAGTTAGCTGACAACCGAACTGTTTTGAAGAATCAACCTTGAACTGGAACTTCATTATTTTTTCTTATGCAAATTTAGATATTTAAATAATAAAAAAGGACAATAAAAACCAATGAAATACACTGGTAGTATATTTAAACGTAGTAGACGTTATGCTCTTTCTTTGTTAGGAGACAACAAGGAATTCTTAAAGGGAAAGAAGCGGACAACTGCTCCTGGCGTACACGGAGCTGATAAGATTAAGTTAACCGGATACGGTGAACAATTAAGAGAAAAGCAACGACTTCAATACATGTACGGAATTACTGATCGGCAATTCAGAAGATTGTTTGAAGTTGCTGAAAAGATGCCTGGTAACTTATCAATGAATCTTTTGATTGTACTTGAAAGCAGACTAGACAATCTAGTTTACCGGATGGGTTTTGCTCCAACAAGAAGAGGAGCTAGACAACTAGTTAACCACGGTCACATTAAACTAAATGGTAAAAAGTGTACCATTCCTTCATTAATTGTGCCATTAAAAGCAACCATTAGTGTTAAAGATAAAAGTAAAGGAATGGCATTAGTAAATGCAAACCAACAAAAACCACTTGCGTTTGTAAGTGTAAACGCAAAGGATAAATTTGGTATGTATTTACGCTATCCAGAACGTAATGAATTAACTCCAGACATTAATGAAACTTACGTTGTTGAATGATTCACTCGTCTAATTTAGTTTAAGGGCTCTACATATAATGAAAAAAATAGCTTATCTATTTGATTCATCTTCTGGTCGTCAAAAAGATGAAAAAGAAAAAGACATTTATGTAGTACCTTGTAACATCATTTATAAAAAAGACGGTAAGGATTATAAGTTAAAGGAAAACGAAGAAATTTCCCAAGACCAAATCAACCAATTATTAAGTGAAGGAGTCCAAGTTAAAACTGCTTTTTGTACTCCGCAAGTCATCAAAGATAAAATCGAAGAACTTCTAAAAGATTACGATACCATTTACTACACCCCCATTTCCAATGGGTTAAGTAGTAATTACGATGACATGAAAATGTGGGTTGATGATCTTAATAAACAAGAAGGAAAGCGTAGAGTGGTAATGGTTCATTCCAATGCAGCTTGTTATTTAACTGATATTGTCATGGATCGGATTAAAACTTTGTATAAAGTAAACGCTGATGGTAGCGATAACTTTGATAAAGTTCAAAAAAAGATTGATGAAGAAATTGATCACCGCATGTACGTGGGAATTCTATTTGTTAACAACCTGGATGCTTTAATCAAGGGTGGTCGGATTAAAAAGTTTCCTGGCACTTTAGCCAAAATTTTCAACTTAAAGTTAGCCATTTTAATGGACAAAACTTTAAACTTCTTAAATAAAGCTTTAACTTATGATAAACAAATTGACATCTTGATTAATTTTTTTAATGATTTAACCAAACAAAACCATGCTCCGATTGATCGAGTATGTTTTTTGGAAGATGGTTTAGCATCTACCCATGATCTTTATTTTAATAAGTTACATTTAGAACGAAGATTACGCGATGAACTAAATTTGGCACCTGATTGCCAATTTATTTGAAGTGTTTTTCCAGGGGTGATTAAAGCTCACACTGGTTTAAATGCCCAAGCTGTCATCGTTCGCTTAAAAACTAACGACGAAATTTAAGCGTCAACAATAATGAAAAATATTTCTGCTTGAAGATTAAAAATGGTTCAAGCACGCAAAGTAAAATCAAAACGTGAAGAACAATTTGCTAAGATTCGGTTCAACACGATTTTGATTTTTTCTGCCTTAAAGAATGCACCTTTCTTTATCATCGCTGCTTTTTTTAACGAAATGTTTCCCATCATCTTGTGCATTATTATGTCATATGTTCCCCAAATTGGACTGCAATGCATTTTAGGAGTAGGAAGAACTGCTTATTTTACAGTTGCATTTTGCCAATTGGGAATTACATTTACGTTAAGTGTTAACTTCTTATATGAGAAATATTTCATTCCTTATAAAGTGTTAGATGAAAAGAAACGGTATAGTTATAGTTTATCTAATTCAATTGCTTATACCTTTATTATTGCGTGCTTCTTAGTAATTGTGTATGTGGTTGCATCATACATTTACATGTATTATTCAACCTATTTACCAAATACCTTTATTGCCTTTCATGAAGGCATGAACTATGTATATTGTAGTGCTCCGTATGTATTTTTACTATGCTTGTTTGACATCTTATTACTTTACATATACACAAAAAAGCGCAATGTTTCAGTTTTCTTTTTAACCTTTTTTTATGGGTTTACTTACATCCTAATTTATTTACTTTGTTTAGTAGCTCATTTGGGTGGAATTGGCGCAGGAATTAGTTTACTAATTAGTTGCCTTGTTACTTTAGGTTTAATGTGCGGTTTTATTTTTATTTATATTCCGATTCAGTTCACGTTTAAACTTGACAGTTTCTTTTATCGCATCCGCCACATCAAAGGTTTAATTCAAGAAGGAGTGACTGGCATTTGCATTAATGTCTTTCGAGGAATTGCTCTATTAATTATTTCCTTTACCGTGTTTAACCAAGTAAGTAATGATATCATTCCGATGGCATATAACCTAGCTATTATCTTCTTGTTAAACTACATGTATATCATTGCTTTCTTAGGCATTGGGTTTGCGGACATGTTAAAGTATTATTACTATTATTATCCAGTTGATAATAAATCATCGCAAACAACCACCTTTTGAGTATTAACGATTATTAATATTTTAGTAGCTTGTTTATTTACTTACATTTGTAGCGTTGCTACAGTTCCACTAGCAACTTTATATGCTCAAAATGATGCTTACATTCCACCATTACAAATTCCCCAATTTGTGCAAGGCATGCCTACAATTGTAAGCAATAAATTACCTCCAACCCAATTTCCTGATCTACCTTCTAACTTTTATACTGACAAAGGGAACACCAAAGCCATCTTGTTGCAATACTTTAATGAATTAATGCAAAATCCAAATGCCCATCCTGAATTCTTCTCGTGATTTAATTGATTTAAGAATAATCCGGTTTCCTTAAATGTGTGGATTTTGAATCATCCGCAAAAGTTTTTTACTTGATTGCAAAGTTATGAATATTATGCTAGTTGTAATCCACATGTAGTTAATGCTTTTATTAACATGCGTTCTCCTAGTCAAATCAATGAACCAAACCAATTTGAATTATTACTAAGTAAGCAATTAAAATTTAACGCACATAGTATGATTTTCTTTGGGGTGTTTGGAATTACTTATTCCACTTATTACATTTTTAGTGCTTCTAATAGTGCCATTAGTAAGGAAGTAATGCCAATTTGACTAATTGTGTTTGGTAGTTTTGCCATTATTACTTTCGTAGTTGTATTTGGAGCATGCTTTACCATGCTATTATCAAACTGAGAACAAAACCCATTCATGAACCTTGATGCATTTAGTTTTCCGTTAATGTTAGCAGGTTTATTATTATTCTTCATTGCGTTTGGGGAATTTAGCGTGTCAAGCATTAAGAATCGGATTAAATTAAAAAAACGCATGAAGCAAGACCAAGTTAAAGCAATTAAGGTCGTGAATGATGCTTTAGTCTTCTAGGAATTTAAAATAAAAATAGTTGCTATTTTGTCAGCAACTATTTTTTTGTCTTCATTATTAATCTTTTTGGATATTAGGTGGATTTTTGGATGCTTGATTAGCAAAGAAAGAATTTAATAATTCAATGGTTTTATTAATAATTTGATATGCATCACTCTTCATGCTTACTAGGTCTTCGCAAATCTTTTGTAAGGAGGTAGCAGTAATTAAAATTAAGTGTTGGTTATTTTTTAATAAATTAGTGCACAATGTATAAAAATTTGTTCAGCAATTAACATCATATCCACTAGCTTCCAGATTAACAATAATTAACAAGTTAGCATGTTCAAACGCATTTAAATATTCATTGTAACTTTGTTCGTCATTATATTTGTTCTTATAAGCATTAAAAAAGTTTATTAAATTAATGTAAGCAATTTTGTACCCTTGCTTTGCCATGCGCATCCCATATTCATGAAATAGCAAAGCATAGTCTTCGTCATTAAACTTATTGACTAATAAGTTAAATAACTTGTCATCAGGATTATGCTTATGAACCAAAATAATCTTGCTTAAGGTTTTTAAATAAGGTTCTTGATCAGGATGCTTTTTACAAATCGCACTAAAAGCAAGGGATAAATTATTAACAATAATTTGGTGATAATCATCAACTAAAAAATTATTTTTTCAATTCATGGCATCCAAAATTTTTTTAGTTTTATCACAAAGTTTTAAGTTAATAACTAATTCATAATTATCATTCGCATCTTTTTCAAAGTAAGGAATTTCATGATATTTAGTAGCAGTACAAATATTTTCTAGCACGCACTTTTTATATTCTTGCAACAATCCTTGCAACAAGATGGCATTATTGTTATTTTTTAGCATTGTCTTGGTTAAAGCAAGTTTAAGGTGGGGAAAGTATTTAATTAGTTCTTGAGCAAGGGCATCAAGATCATAAGATTGCTTTACATTATCAATGGCAGTATTAATTGGTTTGTTAATTGCTTTTTTCATCTTCATTATTATTTTATTTGAAGATAAATCATGAACATCATTAGATTTATCACTATTTTTCCTTAATTGCCTTCAATAATCATTATTTGCTTTTAGTTATTCAACTTAAACATCAATAAAATACCTCGACCCTAAAAATGATTTCATATCATTAAAATTTGGTGAAAAAATATCTGCTTCTATTGGGAGACATATACAATTTTTTATGTCTCCCAAAAAGATATATTTTTTAGAAAAACCTACAGTTTTGCAACTGTCTCTGCTTGAATTATTTTTATCAAAAAAATGCAAAATTACTAAAAATATATTAATATATAAGTACGGAACTCTGCGGAGTCAAAGCGCCGAAATAAAGATTCTTGCAAAAGAATCTTTTTTTCGTATATTAAAAATCTTTTTCGATTATATATACAAATAACTTTAATAAAAATACATTTATGAAAATAGACGCAAAACATTTTAAAACATTCGATGAACAGTTGAAAATTCTAGATGAATAAGGAAATAATTTTTTAGATAAAAAATCTGAGAATGGGGATTAGTTTATGACTATATTAAAAAATATAATTTTCAGGTTTATGTTGATGGTTGCAGTTGTATTTTATTGATAACTTCGTTTTTGTTTTTGATTGATCATTTGCTTTCCTATCTGTACAATTTTCACGTTTTATGGTAAAGGAAAGTCCTTATAAAAAAAGATTTTTATTTGTGCTCTTTTAGGAGTGCTTTTCCCCATTCTTGGTGGGTTTATTGCTTGGATCCCATGGCAATTCTCTTATCAATACTCATAAAAATTTGTAATGACATTGCTCAACATAAAACCTTACCACCGTCAATGACCAAACTTGTTCCTTGACACTATAAACAAGAATTGTCCAAAGCATCTCAACCATAAAATGAGTAAGTGAATTTAAAGTTCATTTACTTTTATTTTCATTATTTATTTTGATTAATAATTTTAGTTAAAGTTAGTAACTATTTTTTAATCTAAATTCAAATATAGTATTATGATTTAAAATAATAAACGGAGAAAAAATATGAGTAAAAAGATAGTAATTATTAGTAGTATTATTGGTGGAGTTGCTATTAGTTGTGCTGCTATTGTTCCTGCTATTGTTTATACTCAATATAATAGTCAAACACAAACTCCAAC
Source organism: bacterium (assembly GCA_017645255.1). The sequence goes on along the minus strand of JAGCPI010000023.1, from coordinate 20 downwards.
TTCCCAAGTTAATACCGTTA
>JAGCPI010000003.1 GCA_017645255.1 bacterium | reverse complement strand
CAACATGCCACGCCAAATGTTTAATTGAAAATCAAGCAATCAAATTTTTGATGAAATAAAAAAATAGGAGTAAAAATTCTCCTATTTCTTGTATAATTTTCTCGAAATACAAGTGTTGCACTTGAACTTGCAATTCGGGAACAAGGAACCAAAATTCCTTGTTTTTTTTAACTACACTTTTTGCTTTTCACGTTGATGTTCTTTAGTTGGCTTATCTTTCTTGGGGCGAAAGAAGAAAATTAAGTTGGTAAACAGTGTACTTATCTTACCTACTAAGAATAAATACCTAGTAAATTTAGCAAGCAAGATGATAATCACCACCATGATTCCTGATCCAACAAATAAGAACACAGGAGCAGCAGGCCAACTAATTCCAACAGCTTTACCCAAAGCATAATATTCACCAACATCTTTGTGGTGAATAATTTCGCTTGGAGTAAGGACATTATGATAAGTAATGATTCAATCGTTCTTGGTTAAACCAGTTAGATTTCAATTTGCTCCCGTAATGAATTTAACAACAAATACATAGGCAATGTAAAGTAAAATGAACAAAGTAGCTAAAATAATTCAGTGTCATTTATATCGAGGAACTGATAATAGCAAAATTAATGATAAGCACATTAGCAAGTAGTGCATCATGAAGAACAATAAGTTTGGACTATAACCAAGAAAAATAAATTGTCATGTTAAAGCAGAATTATAAGTGCTCACAGCTAAATATAACGTCGCACAACTAGTTCACAATCCAACTGGAGCCAAAATATAAGCAATCCGATTGAGAAAGGGAAAAATTGCAAAGAAACTAATAACGACTAATAAATATGGACACATGTCAAGCAAGAACACTTTACTAATTAAATAAGACGGTTTAAATTGCTCACTTACTTGTTGAGTTGTTAAATGACCAATGCCTTGCAGTTCGTGAAAATCACTTATTCACCGACCAGCAATAAAGTAAATCAAACAACCAATTGCAAAAATTGAACTATATCACCACCGTCATTTTCATTTAAATTTATGAAAAATATACCCCATTATCAAAATAAAAACTAAGGTAATGGTGGTAGCACAAATTGTAAAGATTCCGCTTGGGCTCATATCTTTGTAATTATAAATTAAACCACTTGCCAACTTAGCAAAACCAACATTAAAATGACATAAAAAAAATACTACTGCAATAACAGTAGTACTTTTTTATTGAAATAATTAATTAATTAACTCTTTTTATGACTGGAAGCGTGAACTTTATCAATTCAATCGTAAAGTAGTTTGTGGTGAACTTCAATGGTTTGTGGTAAATCTTTATCAGTTAATGGCAATGCCTTCTTATCAAGCACTAAAGTAGTGAAGTTACCACGATAGATATAATCTTTGAAGATTTGAAGCATGTGATAAGTCTTCTTACCATCTTTTTCTTTACTTACTGAAAAAGTAACGAAAGAATTGTTTTCAATCTTAATGTCTTTACCATTAATTAAGGAAAAGACGCTAATTTCATCAGGGTTAACTGGTTCACTTGGTTCGTAGTGAATGTGAGCACGACGCACAAAGTAATCGCGATTTGCTCTTACTCAAGTAACTTTCTTTGTTTGACTATCAATTAAACCAACATAAACTAAGATGTTTTCAGTTGGGTGTACTTCGTCATTCTTATCAAGATCAACATTAGTAATCAAGAAGATTGGGCAATCAAAATTGTTTTCAATGTTATTTGCTTTTAATTCTTGGTCCAAGAAGGAAGATAAAGTGTGAGTTAAATATAATGCACTCTTATTGTTAATTCAAGTATCTAGCTTCTTTTGAATTGAAACATTTTTACCGTTTTCTTTGACTCAGTCATTATCCCGGTCATCATTAGAATATTGTAATGGAACGAAGTGAATTAGGGTAAATGCAAATTTACTGCGATGTTTCTTTAATAAATTAATGTATTCACTCTTGATGGCATTTTGCATGCTTAAATCATCCATTGGGGCACTAATAATGCATGGACGTAGTTCTTCACTTAAATCAGAATTTGTTGCTAAAGGATATGGGGAAATTAAAAATTCAGAATTAATTTTAAATGCATCATCTACAAAGCCAGGATATGCGAAAATTCCTGCATGAATGACACCTGCTTTAACAAGCACTTGGGCAGTTAATAAAGCCCGGAAATTCAAACTATCCTTTAATCCTTTATCAAGGTTTGATTCGTATTGTAATTGTCAGAATGTATGGTTGACATCTCGTTGTACCATAGGTGTTTCTCCTTATTTAAATACTAATTATTTAATTTTATCAAAAAATAAATAAGATTATTTTTAATTAAATCATTTATAAATTACTTAAATCTAATTCTTCGATGAACAAATGTTTTAGATAAAGCAATGCTTGGTTATATAAATATTCTTCAAAATATTTTTTTAAATTCATTAAATCAATTAAACAATTATTAGCTTTACTATACACAAGATATTGCTTTAAAAAAGTTGACTTTAAACAACCATTTGCATTAAAAGTTCTCTTAAACTTCAAATAAATAGTATGCACATCTTCTTTTAATAAAGATAAACCTACTACTTTATTAGTTTGATAATTAAACATGACGTATTTAGCATCAGCTGCTTTCACAAAAGCAATTACATAATTGTTCTTAAATAAATTTTCATTATTAACATTTGCTTGTAAAGAATTATTGATGGAAATATGCACATTTGGAATCATGAAGATTGTGGTAATTCAAGTAATTAATTGCTTAATTTCTTTTCTAATTACCGCATTCGTTTGGTGCTTTGCTAATTGGTTAAATAGATAATAAATTAATTTGCAACTTGCATCTTTTTTATCATCATTGATTTGAATTGTAAAGTCTAACTGATCTTTATATTCAGTTCATTTTGCTTCTTTTTCTTCAGCCGTCATTTTAATCCTCCTTTCTTTTTATTAAGTAACACTTAGATTTTATTTGCAATTGGGTGAGCTTGCTTATTAGCAAACATCACTGCCATGTCATCTAAGGAATGATATTCAATACTGTTTAATGCTTGTTTAGTACCAATAATAATGTAACAAACAATTACTTTTGCTAAGAGCATGATTTGACTTACTGCATAATATCAGTACATACTATCATAATGAACTGCATACATAATAATCATGATGATGGTAAAGATAATTTGCATTAATGAATCACCAACCACAGTTCATTTACTACCCCCTTCAATCATGACAAAGAATAACATACTACATAAAGTGTTAATAATCATAAAGCCACTGAAAATGAACATAATGTTATTATTGTCATAATAAAGTTGATTAAAAGTTACATAACTGCCACTATTATTAGAAATATAAATGTAATATCATTGTTGGTTATTACTTGGAAAGAAAGTTTCATTTAAAGTAGTAGAACAAATGAACATCACAATTAAGAATAAGATTCCTAATAAAATTCCCCAGTTAGCACACAAGAACTCATTGTGGTATGCAAGTTCCTTATTTCCTTTACCTAATTCATTAGCGACAAAATATTGAGGAGCAATGGTAAAGGCATTAAAGATTCCATACATAAAGGTATTTAGCATGAATGGAATGGAAGTAATATCTTTATAGTAGTTAGCTGCAGCTGCGTAGGTGTTGGCATTATTTAAATTAAAGTTAACCCCCGCAATAAATTTACCACCATAGTTAATAATAAACACGGTTTGAATGATGGTAACAATCGCATACACAGATTGATCTAAAATAATGCATCACGATAATTTAAAAATTCGTTTAATCAATTGAAATGACACATTTCAATGATCCATGAATAGTAATTCACTTTCAATGTGATCAGTTCTTACTAATTCCGGATGTTTCTTGTAATAAAAACTAAATCATTTATACCAAATATTTCTTCAAGTTTTAATAAACTTGCAATAAAAATATAAATAAATTGGTTGAATCATGAAATAAATTAGATAAATTGCCCCAAGACCATAAAATGCTTCATCCATACTGTCATTAGTAAAGTGTAAAAATAATGGGGTCACAATAATAAAGAAGCAAAAAGCAACAAATGATGAAGTAAAAATCACTTTCGTATTTTTAACTGATCCTAAAGTTGGAACATAAATTCAACTTCATAAATAAAAGAAACCAATAAAACTTAAAAAGCGTAATAAGATGACACTTAATTCAGTTTGATTACCAGTAGGTTCATTACTTCACACCATTAAGTTCATCATGTCTTTGGCAAACGCTTGTTCAAAGATCATTAGGATTAATGCCACAATAAAGCCAATGTAAATGGCTCACCGCACGGTTTGGCGCATCATTTTGTAGTGATTGCGGCCAATGAAATTACCAATCGCGGGTAAAACCGCAAACAAGAATACCGTAATTAAGGAATTGAACGTGGTAAAAATTCCGTACGTATAGTTAATTGCTAAATAAGCATTTCCATTAAATCCTTGCCCTAATGAGAATTTCGCATATGCACAAAGCACGTTAAAGAGCAATGGCACTAATGATGTAATAAATCCCCAGATTAACGAAGGAAATAATAATTTTCAGAATGTATAAATAAATTGTTTATTCCCAAAATATTTACTAAATACTTTGGAAGACAAATAATGATTTTGTCGAGATGATGATGGCTTTGAATCCAATGTAGTTTCGACAAAACCTGACTTGCCAGATTTTGATTCGGTTGTCTCCATTTTCTTCCTTTTTAAAAAAATAATATATTTGGTAATTTTACCATATTTATTTATTTTTTAAAGTTAAGTTCATTAAAAAACTATGATTTGCTAATAAATGATCACAATTTATTTCATAAAGAATGCAATTTGCTAAAAATTGTTTATTGATAATAATGGCATGTTCATTACTTAATCAATAATTAACATCTTTTTGAAAATGATAAGCAAATTCTAAAACATATTCATATTGTTCATGATATGGTTCAATATTATTTTCACAACACAATTTAATGCTATTACTATACGCATGAATTAACCCATTTGCACCTAATTTAATATGTCTATAATAGCGTACACTTACAGCTAGGACATTAATTAAATGTAATTGCATTAATAAATTGTAAATTGCATATCCACTAGTTTTACTTGGCTCATTATCATCATCATATTTAGCAAACATCCCACGATGATGAATAATATAAGCAAAACAAACATGCGTTGCCTTCGGATGTTGATTTCTAATTACATTTAAGTAATTAGTTACTTCATTAATACTAGTTACTTTAAAAACATATCCATAAAACTGGGATTTTTTAATTTCAAAGTAACTAGTATTATCCTTAATTAATTGTTGATCCATAAATAATTACTTAATAATAAATCTTAATGAAAGTTTAAATAAAAAATGCCTTAACTTTTTTATCAGTTAAAGCATTCTTATTGTTTTCATGAAGATAGCAATTATTGCCGTTTGTGATCTTTCTTGCTATTATTTTCATTATCATGCATTTGGGCATAATAATCAGCAATAATGGTATCTAATTTATCCTTTTTATTATTACCAGGGGGTGTAGACTTGGCAATTTGTAAATTCTTACTAACTGATCTAATCCACACTTCAATATTAAATAGATTTAAAAAGTACCAAGTGGTATTTAAATGATTAGTTATTTTTTCTTTTCATTTTCGCAAGTATTTATTAGTATATTGCAAGTCTTTAAATGCATGTTTAATGACTAATTGGGCAGTTTTTCTCACATAAATAAATAGAAAGATATTAATAATGAAAGCAATGAACATGATAATTAAGCCAAAAATTCATACTAAATTAACGTTGTTATAAACATAGATGCCATTGATTGTGCTATGAATGACTATAGCTTCCACACTAAAAATAAATAAAAAAAAGCCAATTAAATAAGTTGCTAATGTACTATAAAATAACCATAAACAAGTTTTTAGTTTTTGCAATAAAAAATAATACTTTTGGTTTTGCATGTTTATTAATCTATTTTATTGAAACTTATTATATTTGAAAATATAAGATAAATATCAGAGGTAATAATGATGGATGGACAAAAACAAGAGTTAATTAAACGTTATCTTCTTATCACTCAATACATTCAACACCGTTTAAATTCATATAAACGACTAATTGAAAAAAGAAATGAAAATGGATTACTTACCATTTATGCACCTACATTTTTTTCTGAACTTGATAAATGATTAAGTGAACTCAAAAATGATAAAGATGAAATTAGTAATTATGAAAATGATGATAACAACACGATTAAAGTTTTGCACAATTTAATCGAAGGAGGAATGAAACTATTCCTTGACTGCAAGCAAAAGATTAGTAATGAACAAATTAAAAATATCTATGAAGATCATGGTGAATCATTCTTTGCAAATAATAATTACTTAATGCACGCTTATCATGACGCATCAATTCTTTATAATGAAATTTTAATGGCGGAATCCATAAATCGCCCTATTGAATCAGAAGAAGATAATAAAAAGAAAATTGTTTGAGACAATCATGATTTTACTGATGATAACGAATTTAATTTCTTTTTCAATCTAAATGATTTTCTTGATAAATTGGATACTCGATACGTTCGTAATAATGAACTTCCTGAAGATATGTATGATATAGAAGATAGAGTTAAATACCTCGAAGATAAATTTTTTGAATTTGATCCTGATTTTAGTAGTGGCCAATATAGGGATTATGAAATTGTAACTAGGGATGAACTATCCAAAGTAGAAAAAGAAATAGATGATTTAAAATTAAAAATTAAAGAGCTAAAAGATATCATTAGCAAAATGCAAACTGTACCAAAAAATAAAGATTAAACTTCTAAGGTTAACAAATAAATCACTAATATTTTTACTAAAAAATTTAGTGATTTTTTATTGTCATAAAAAAACTAAAAAAATCATAAAATTAATTAAAATATGTTAAAGTAGGTTAATATATGAATTTTCATATGAAGCAAGGATAAAATATTTTTTAATCCTTACATTTTTTTTAAATATTTTATCCTTCATAACCTTAATTGAAAGGAGGAAGGATTTTGGAATCACAAGAAAGCACGAATCAATCAGATGAAAGCAAAAAGCCCAAACGTTTTGCATTAAAAAAGCACCACAACGTGCCAAAGAATGCGAAGTTTGCCAAAGCAACTAAAGCAGAACGTTTGTATGGACTTGAACCGATTTGGTTAGTAATTGTTAAAATTGGGGCGACGGGCTTGTTAATGTCATTCTTTGGGGGATTATTCACGTTTGCTGACCAATTAATGCTTGTTAACTTTATGCCTGACACTCATAACTTTAGTTTTAATAGTTTGTTCTTTTATGATGGAAATGGGATTTTTAATAACATGCTTGAAACAATTCGCGAGAATGGAGGTAGTGAAGTCGTCACGCATGTTTTTAGCCAAGTAGGCACTGACAAAGGAGCCTTATTAAACTTGGTAAACGCAGTGGGAAACACGATGGGTCTAACCGTGTTTGACTCCGCTGGAGTTGTTCGTTCAGCTGTTTCATTAACAGCTGCGTTGAGTATTGTCGTTAACGCCATTCCAAGTTTGTTTGCAGTTGGTACTAGTGTTAAGTATACGCAAGCATTAGGAAAGGGTGATTATCGGCAAGCTACTTACATTTGACAAAATGCTTTTGTTGGATGTTTAACAACTGGTTTAATTTGTTTCTGCTTGTTAATTATCTTAATTCCAACCGTTATTCCGGCTCAAGCAGTATCAGACCACTTATCTGAAGAAGATATTTATGGTCTTTATGCTGTTACGGAAGAAAATGCAATATTACACCATTGAAATCTTGCTTATATCTTTAGTGCAAATAATGGTCATTATACTGAAACCATTTACTATAACTTCAAAGATGGAATGTATCATTACTACGCTAGAGTGCAAGATGGTCAATTCCTTGATTTAACTCAATATCAATTAATGGATGCAATGATTAGTAGTAAAGATCTAATCGCAATGAATGCAAATAGTTTATCCAAATTTATCCTTCCAATTGTTGGTACTAAAGGTAGCGTGTTAACTACTTGAAATACTTACTACGCTCTAGTAAGAACTTATTCAATTCGTTGAGCAGAAGACTTTATGTTCATCATGGATGCGGGATGCACTTTATTTGCTTTAGGTACTACTTTAAGTGTTATTGTCCGCAGTGATGGAGCCATTGTCATGAGTATGGTTATTTATGTTTCAACTGTTATTTTTAACATCATTCTTGACTATGTGTTCATTAAAGTTGCACAAATTGGAATGGAAGGAGCTGCTACTGCCAGTGTGATTGGTTGAATCATCCAAAACTGCTGGTACGGACTTTACATTCAATTTGATCCAAAACTAAAATCATGTGCCAACTTTAAGTATTTGGATAAAAAGTACCTGTACTTAAACTGACGCACGATGGGTGAATTAATTTTGTTTGGTCTAAGTATGCTAATTGGTACAGTTACATTTAGTGTCTTTAACATTATTTTAATGAACCAAGTATCATATGTAACCGTCCAAATTATTCCACAAGTTGGGGGTGAATACTACCTATCTGTTTTAGGAGCAGTAAGCCCAATCATCAGTTTGTTCTTCTTTACAATTTTTGGACTTGTAAGAGGAGTAGACCCAATCTTCTCATACAACTATAGTGCCCACAAGAACCACAGGGTAAAACAAGCATATTGATGAAGTATGTCTTACATTGTGGTACTTGGATGCATTGTGTTTGGTTTAATTGGATTCTGTGCCCCAATTCGGGATGGTTTACTATCCTGATTCCAAGTAAATGCTGATTCTCCTGACTATCAATTACAAAGTGCAAGTAAATTAATTTGAGTTTGATTAATGCAAATTCCAATCATGGGATTAGCAACTGGGGGAATGTTTGTCTTTAGATCCACTAACCGTCTAGGAACTGCTTATGTAGTTGCTTTATTACGCTCTTGTATTTATAACATTCCATTAATCTTTATCTTTATGGCAATTGCAATTAATAATAAAGATGCACTAAACGCTGGGTTAACTCAACAACAAATTGATTTACCTCAAACTAATAATGCAATGTGATTTTTCTTTTATTCAGTTCCTGTTGGTGCAGCATGTTATTCCTTAACTATTTTCATTATGACTACTACTTTCATTTATAAATACCTTGACCTTCCTCAACCACGTCGATACAGTGAAATTTGACCTTTAAATTCAATTATCAAACATCACTATAAATCTATTTTTAACGAAGTTCCTAAAGAAGGTCTAATTGAATAATTTTTAGATAATAAAAATAAGTGATTAAGTGCTAAACTTAATCATTTTTTATTCAAAAAAATAATTAGTAAAAATAATGTTATTTTTGGTTGCTTTGCGTTAAAATAACAAACTGAAGAGAATTAATAGAAAGGTACTAGAAATTATGACTAAAAAAGCTTACTTAGAAGGATTGAATGACTTAAATTGTAAATTCAATCATTTAATTGATGACCTTGTAGTAGTTTGCAAGGATTATCAACACATGTTCCTTTATTTTGCTTGAAAAACTGGCGAATGCCCAAAGCAAATGAGCCAAAAGAGCGGTATTACTGACTTCTTGAAAATTGCTGAAGTTTTTAAAGAAGACAATAACACTGGTGTTTGCGTAAGAAAATTGTTAAACAAAAACAAAAAGTTAATGATGTTTGGTCTTCACATCATTATGCACAAACAACGCAAGATTACTGAAGAAGACGTTTTCCACTCATTTAATGATGAAGGCGTAAGTTTCTCTGAACACTTAGCAAATGTCAAGCAAGATCTATGCGAAATTAAGTGCTTAAAGAAAGTACTTCATGTTCGCTTCGACCCACACAACAATTACAAACTAAAAGAACGCATGATTATTGACGACTGACGTCCTTGCAACGAAGAAGAAGAAGAAGAAAAAGAATGTGGTTGCAAGCAACCAAGTTGCAATACATGTAATAAAGTATGCCACAGTGAAGAACATTGTGAATGTTATAGCAACGAAAAAGAACGTGCTTGTGAAATTCAACACGAAGAAGCAAGTTGCTGTGCAGCTAAAAAAGAATGCTCTTCTTGCTGCCCAAGCAAATGCGAACACGAATGCAATGCTAGTTGCGAAAGCAAATGTAGTTCTTGCTGCAAAGAAAATGAAGCAGAAAAAATTGCTAAGCAAACATGCGGTTGCACAGATCACATTTGTGAAGGAACATGCTGCAAAACTGGTAAAGAAGTAAATCCATGCAAGTGTCCAGCAAGTGCACCATGTGAAGGAAAATGTGGTAGTGATTGCAAGTGTGACAAGAAGGAAGAAGCATGCAAATGCCCAACTTCTAGTCCATGTAAAGGTGAATGCAAACCATGCACATGCTCAACAAAGAAGAGTTGTTGCAGCAATGGTTGCAACAACCCTAAAGTTTGCAAGTGCAACACTGGTCACGTTTGCCATTGCCCAACTTCTGCTCCTTGTGGTGGCAATTGTGGTGATCACTGTAAGTGCCAACCAAAGTAATTTAATTTCATTCTTACTAATTTAAATTGATAAAAAATGATTAGGTTCAAAAAACTTAATCATTTTTTATTTATTTCTTATCAACAATGAAGTACTTAAAGCATTTAGCTAGCTAACATCCTTTTAATTCATTAAATGGTGTTAAATCATAGTTTAAAGATAAATTAATTACTGATAAGAAACTACTTGAATAAAAAATAAATGAGTTAAATTAATGAAAATTCGTATAAACTTCATGAATTTAATGATGAATTTAAAGTTAGCAAATCAATATTAACAAGAAAACTTACGTCAGTCAATTAATAAGCCAAGTTGATAATATTGATTAACAATCAAATTAACTGATTTCTTTTCTTATGTTAAAATATAGATGGTAAGAAAAATTATTAATTTTTAATTAAAAAGGAGTCTAATTTATTATGGCAAATTGTAGCAGTGAAAAAGACACTTTATTAGATCAAATTGCAAGTTTAGAAACTAAAATCAGTGATTTAGAAAAAGAAAATAGTCAACTAAAATCGTACATCAAGTTCTTACAAAATAAATTGCACAGTCTAACGGGTAGTGATGAAACAAACGATATTGAAGAAATCACCCCCGTCGAAGACGAAGATGCTGAAAGTCCCGAAGATGAAGATGCATCCGAAGGTGATGAATATAAGGACTTTGATTAATAATGGCAAAAGAAGAAAGCACTAAAAAAGAATCAAAAGCAACCAACCAAGTTGATTACGTAAGCAAAGCCGAATACGATAAATTAGCAATGCAAGTAAAGAAATTGCAATTTACTGTTCATAACTTGGAATTGGCAATTGAAAGTTTAAATGATAAAATCTACGATCTTGAAGTAGAAGACGACAGTATTGAAGATTTAGATGAAATTCAAGATGAAGGTGATTAAGTGATTCTTAATCACTTTTTTTGAGAGACTCACGTTTTTGTAGGTGTCATAGGAATGACAACTAGAAATATGTTACTAGAAATTTAAAAAATACGTTAATTATTTTGATGAGAAAGCAAAACGAATTAAGAAAATTAATTCTTAATTAATTGCTTTTTT
>JAGCPI010000022.1 GCA_017645255.1 bacterium | reverse complement strand
TTAGCTTGAGCATAACTCCCAAGACTTGCCTGGCGGAGACTGGGGGATTTGAACCCTCGCGAGCATTGCTGCTCCTGTCAGTTTTCAAGACTGATCCCTTCGGCCACTTGGGTAAGTCTCCAAATTGGTGGAGCTAGCAGGACTTGAACCTGCAACCATCCGATTATGGGTCGGAGGCTCTAACCAATTGAGCTATGGCTCCTCTTATGGTGGCTGGGGTGAGGGTCGAACTCACGACATCACGGGTATGAACCGTGCTCTCTAGCCAACTGAGATACCCAGCCAGAAGCAAGAGTTACCTTGCTAAATTTATGGTCGGGATGACAGGATTTGAACCTGCGACCCCTTGGTCCCAAACCAAGTGCACTACCAAGCTGTGCAACATCCCGAAAAAAATGGAGGTGCCTGTCGGATTCGAACCAACGAATATGGAGGTTGCAGCTCCAGACCTTACCGCTTGGCTAAGGCACCATTCATTTTCAAATTATGTTAATATTATACTATATTTTTATTTAATTAATTAAAAAATAAAATAGTTATTTTTTATTCATTAAATGTTTTGTGATGAAGAAGTTTTCATCAAACAATTTATTTTCGTCAATGATTTTATCTCCATATCATTTCGAGCATAAATATGGTTCATTGTGACTAAAAGTAAGAAAACTATATTTTCCGTGATATTTACCAAGTCCACTGTCTTTCACTCCCCCAAAGGGTAAATTACCATGAAAAACGTGGATTAACGTATCATTTACTACAATCGCTCCGCTAGCAAAATAATGTTTGCAAAAATTAATTAAATTTTGGTCTTTGCTAAAACAATATAACACTAATGGATTGTCGTGCGCTTTAATAATCTTAATTAAATCAGTTTGATCTTGGTAAGTTTGATAATAACCAACTGGACTAAATAATTCATTATCAAGGTAAGCTTGATCTTGACACTTACTAAACGGAATAAAACAAAATTGCAATTGCTTTTTATTATCAACTGTATGGTAATCTAACAAAATGAAATCAGATTGATGTTGTTCATCAATTCAATGTTGCACTTCATCAATCTTTTTTTGACTGATTAATTTCCCCGTATAAATGCTGCTATTTTGGTATTCTTGGTGATAAGTATCAACTAGTAATTTAGTAAATGATTCAACAATGGTTTGCTTCAAAATTAAATAATCAGCTGCCACACAAATTTGTCCAGCATTAATTAATTTAGTGTTTAAGTATTTTTTAACTGCTAACTTTAAATCACATGTATCATCAACAATCATTGGTGATTTACCCCCTAATTCAAATACAGTGGGGATAAATCGATTGTATTGACAACTGTAAATTTTTGCTGCGGTTGCTTTTGATCCCGTGAAGAAAATAAAATCTCATGGATAATAATTTAAATCATGCCGATCATCACTCGTTAAATTATCGGGTAATACTGACACTAATTCGTTTGGTAAATAACTAAGAATTTTTCTGATTACTTTATTAACGTTAGGAGTTAACGTTGGCATTTTTAGCACTGTTACGTTTCCACATCCAATCGCACCCACTAATGGTTGCAAACTTAACAGGATTGGAAAATTAAAGGGCACAATTAAATAAACAATTCCGTGCGGAGAATGAATAATGCGGGCTTTTTTATGAAAAAGTAAAAGGACAGGGGGAATGTAACTATCTTTGCTTCAGTGCTTTAAATGCTTAATAAAAGTATCTAGTTCGTGATAAACAATTTCCACTTCAGTTAGAAAACCAATGGCAATACTGCGGTTTAAATCTTGCTGTAATGCTTTTAATAATTCAGTTTGGTTTTCTTGAATAGCTTGCTTAAAAGTTCTTAGTCAACTAAGTCGTTGTTCAACATCAAAAGTGCTTTGGGAAGCAAAAAATTTTTGGTGTAATGCTAGTTGCTTAGCAATAATATCTTGCATGTTTTATATTAGTTTACTCTTAATTAGAAAGGTATCTAAATCACTTAAATTGATTGTTTGTTGGTTAAAATCTTGTTGATTCTTTACGGTAATTTGGTGATTAGTTCATTCTTTTTGACCAATAATGAAAACAAGTTTTGCATGAAATAATTCAGCAAATTTAAATCCTTGATTTAATTTATTGATGCTTGGTTCATATACAACTTTGAGGTGCTTACTTCTTAATTCATGTACGAATGCTTCAATGGCAAATGGATCATTGCCAAGGTTAATGATACAAACATCACTATCATTACTAAATCCTTCATCACTCAAGTGATGTTCAACTTGGTATTGAATCAATAATCGTTCAAGTCCAAATGCAAAACCAACTCCTTGGGCGTCAATACCTCCCAATTCGGCGATGAGGTTATTGTATCTGCCTCCTCCGCAAAATGTTGATTGGCCTTTTAATTCTTCAAGATCTGATACAAATTCAAACACCAAATCAGTGTAATAATCTAAACCTCTAACTAGTCCATAATTAATTACGTAAGGAACTTGTAAATTAGTAAGCACTGTAGTTAATTTAGCAAAACTACTTTTTTCTTGGTCACTTAAAAATGACGTAATGGAAGGAGCATTTTTGACAAAGTCTTTTTTACCATCTTCCTTATCATCTAAAATACGTAATGGATTAATTGGTAAGCGTTTTTTTGAATCTTCACTTAATTGATCAACGTAATCTTGAAAATAATCTTGCAATGCTTTGATTCACTTCCGACGGGTTTCAATTGAACCAATGCAATTTAATTCCACGTGGTACTTGTTTAATTGCAAGTGTTTAACAATATCATAAGCAAGTAATAAAACATCTAAATCATCAACATTACTTTTTGTGTTTAAGATTTCAAAGCCAAATTGGTGAAATTGCCGAGCGCGGCCACTTTGGGGTCGTTCATAACGAAAGATTGGACCGGTGTAATATAAGCGCAATGGAAAGTTAATTTTTTGTAATAACTTATCTTCATTAACCGCTCTAATTACCCCTGCCGTGCCTTCGGGACGCAAGGTAATATTCCGTCCCCCTTTGTCATCGAAGTTATAAATTTCTTTCGTGACAATGTCACTAGTTTCACCCACACTGCGAATAAAAACTTCCGTGTGTTCAAAGATGGGAGTACGAATTTCACTATAACCATAGCAACTAGCTAGTTGCTTAATGGCTTGTTCAATTCTCTTTAAATTATTTAATTTCGTGCCGTATCAATCTAACGTGCCCCGTGGTTTTTGGAATACTTGATTCATGCTGGTTTGCGTCCTTGTTGTCATTCTTGTTCGTGACCAGGTAATGGTTTTTCACAAACTTTAATTAATTCACTAAAGATTGGTTGTGGTCTTAGTGCTTTTGCAGTAAATTCAGGGTGGAATTGGGTGCCAAAGAAGAATGGGTGTACTTCTTGTGGCAATTCAATAATTTCGGCTAAATTTTGGGCTTCATAAATACCGCTAAATCTTAGACCTGCATCTTCAAATTGCTTTTTATAATCATTATTAAATTCATAGCGGTGCCGGTGCCGTTCAAGTACATGATCGCTTTGGTAAATTTCATGACTTAAACTGTTTGAATCTTTAATGGTACATAAATAATCACCTAAACGTAAAGTTCCTCCCAGGTCCTTATTAGCACTCTTACCAGCAATGATATGGAAAATTGGACAAGAGGTATTCTTGTCAAATTCTTGACTAGTTGCATTTTTATATCCTAATACATCTCGAGCATATTCAATACATGCAAGTTGCATTCCTAAGCAAATTCCTAGATAAGGAACATGGTTTTCACGTGCGTACTTAATGGCTTTAATCATTCCTTCAATGCCATCTTCACCAAAGCCCCCTGGAACAATAATGGCATCGTAACCTTTTAGTAATTCGTTTACATTTTGATCAGTGATTTTTCGTGCATCAACTTCGGTAATGGTTAAATCACATTGGTTGTATCAAGCAGAAATCTTTAAACCACTAAATAAGGATAAATAAGCATCGGAGTTAGAGATATATTTACCAACAATGGCAATATTTGCTTTGTATTTAGCAGGTGCGTGAATAATCTTTAAGAAGTTTTCTCATTTATCAAATGCCGCATGGTCAGCTTTCTTTTCCATGTGGAATTTATCAATGATTAATTTTTGTAAACCTTGTTTGTACAAATCACTTGGTAAATCATAAATAAATTCTTGGTTCTTAACATCAATAATATCTTGTGGATCAACCCCAGTAGTTAGATAAATTTTTTCCTTATCTTCTTTGGTAAGTCCATCTTCGCTTCTTACTAACAAGAAATCAGGCGAAATACCAGCGTGCATTAGTTCACGTACACTGTGTTGTAGTGGCTTTGTCTTTGTTTCATTGGAAGTTAATAATTTAATCACTGGGACACAGTGCATGTATAGCACCCGGTCTTTGTAAGTACGTCCCATTTGCCGCATGGCTTCAATAAAGGGAATTGATTCAATATCACCTACTGTACCACCAATTTCAACAATAATGAAATCTGGTTGGTACATTTGACTAATTTCATCGACCCGGTGCATAATTTCATTCGTAATGTGCGGAATAATTTGCACCGTTTTGCCTAAGTAATCACCATTGCGTTCCTTTTTAATCACGTTTTGGTATACAGTTCCAGTTGTTAAATTGGAAATCTTATTTAAATCAACATTTAAAAACCGTTCGTAATTACCTAAATCAAGGTCAGTTTCACCCCCATCGTGCGTTACAAATACTTCCCCGTGTTGCAATGGACTCATGGTACCCGGGTCCACATTGACATATGGGTCGAACTTCAAATTTATTACTTTATAACCCAAGTTATTTAGTAAGCATCCCACACTCGAAGCAGTAATTCCTTTTCCTAAACTCGAAAAAACTCCTCCCGTGATGACAATGATGTGCGTATCTTTATATAACTTATTATTATTTTCCATAATTCTTGATTCCTTTATGTTTTATTGTTGGTTGGCTATTTATTTAATAAATGAGCAAATTTATTTTTTTGATAAGTTAAGATTTCTTGGTAAGTTTGGTTAAGATTAGTTTTTGCTAATTGACGGTAATGTTCAATATTTGCTAAATCAGCATCTGTGCGGGCTGGTTCAAGTTTATCAGCACAATATAAAATCTTATCTAACAACGTAGTTTTATTATCAAATGGATAAGTATGATTAGCGATCGCATGCAAAACTAATTCATCTTTAAAGAATAATTGCGTTTGCAACACTACTGCAGCCGCAGGACCATGTAAGTTATTGATTCTTGTGAACATGCTCATGTATGATTGATAAGGACTTAATTTCATTCAGATCTTAATCATTTCATCCGTGCTTTCCTTGCATCAGTCATGAAACAAACCAGCTACATATGCTTGTTTACTTAGTTTTGGGTCATAGATGTTTGCATATTCCTTGCATAATTCTGCTACTCTAAAACTGTGGGCAATTCGGTCATTACGCATTTTTGATTGCAATCGTTGAAAAGCATATAAACCATTTTCATTAATATAGTTAATTACATCATCATTCAAGAATGATGGGACTACTCGTTGGGCATATGATCCTACTTCGAAATCAAAATCGTAATTAAAGATCATTCGTCCTTCGTCAATTAATTTTTGGGCAAACGGATTAATTGGTAAGTTCCTTCGTGCAAACACATAGAATTTAACGTTTTTTACTAATCAATCAATTTCATCTCACGTACTTAAATCAGCTAAATGGTCTGCTCCAATGACAATATAAAGTTCTTCAGCATGCGTATAATTCTTTAAATCATTAATGTGCTTATAACCACTGTATCCTTCTGGAATATCTTGTTCGCAATAATTAATCTTAATCTTATCGTTGTGTAACGTTTTTAATGCTAATTCAATCATGTGGGCCCGGTCGTTATACGTAGTGGAATAAGTTTTGGTAAAACTACGAAAAATGGGGGTGACATAAAATAAATCTGGTTGAATATCATTAAAGGCTAGTTTAATCATTTCTAAATGTCCATTATGAATGGGATCAAAACTGCCAGCAAAGTTAACTATTTTCATGATTACTCCTTCATCAAAACAAAAATAACATTAAATTATAAAAAATTGCAGCAGTTAATAATCATTATTAACGAAATATTTAAGCAATTATGCTGCCCAATTTTTTCTTAAATAATATGTTAATATTATATTTTTTATTTGCCTTCCTAACATGTTTTGAAAAGATTTTTGTTAAAGGGAAAAAAATAATAAAATTTATTAAATATATTAACACGATGGTACAAGTAATTAAATTAACACCCCGGGGCTTTTGTCAAGGAGTTATGAATGCAATTAACGTGCTGCAACAAGCAATTAATGACTATCCAACCAAGCACATTTATTGCGTAGGTTGAATTGTGCATAATTGAAGTGTTGTCAACACTTTTATGAAGCAAGGGGTTATTTTTCTTGATGATACAAAACAATCACGCATGCAATTAATCCAAGAATTAAATGACGATAATGCCGTGGTAGTGTTTAGTGCTCATGGCACTGATGATAAAGTGATTGCACTTGCTAAACAAAAAGGATTTATTGTCATTGATGCAACATGTAAATACGTAAGAAAAATTCATGATTTAATTCATGCAAATATTAATCATTATCACATTATTTACATTGGCAAGAAGAATCACCCTGAATCAATTGCTACTTTAGCGATTAATCCCAACATTATTTTTATTGATGTAGATGAATACAAAGATCCTAGTAAATTAGTTAATTTAAAGCTAGATGAAAATCAACAATATTACTTATTAAACCAAACGACCATTGCCTTATATGATTATTTAAATATTCAACAATATTTACAAGCACATTATCATAATATTGTTTTTGATAACGAAATATGTGATGCTACTACGAACCGACAAAAAGCAGTGTTAAACATGCCAAGTGATGTCGATTTATTGATTGTTGTTGGTGATAAAGCAAGTAATAATTCAAACCAATTATGTTATTTAGGCAAAACTAAAAACGTAGAAAGTCACTTGGTTTTAAAAGCTACTGAATTAGATTCAAAGTGGTTCATTAACAAGAAGAAGGTAGCAATTACTGCGGGTACTAGTAGTCCTAAAGATGACATTAAAGATATTGTTGATGCCATTAATAAAATAGTAAAAGAAATATAACTTATGCGCGTACGTCATAATAAAGATGCAGAAAATTTATTACTGCAATATCCAAATTTATTCATTAACGATTGTGAACAAAAACATGGAAAATGAAAGTGGTTTTATAACAATAACCATCCTTTAAAATTAGAAATTGGGTGCGGAAAAGGGCAATTTATTATCAACCAAGCTTTAAAATATCCCCAATATGATTTCATTGCTATTGAAAAAGATGCAACCATCCTTCTCAAAGCGGTGCGGCAAGCACAAAGTATTGTTGATCAAGGGTATGCAATCAATAATTTAAAGTTTATTTTGGGGGATGCGAAAAATATTGAATTTATTTTTGATGATAATGAAGTAGATGAAATCTTCTTGAACTTTAGTGATCCATGACCAAAAAAGCACCACACAAAAAGAAGATTAACTTCCCCATTCTTTTTAAGACAATATTATTTAATCTTAAAACCATTTGGGAAGATAATCTTAAAAACTGATAATGCCTTGTTTTTTGACTATAGCATGCAAACAATTAAAACTGATTCAAATTGAACCATTGAATATGAAACCAATGATTTATACCAAGAAATTGATTTGGCAGTAAATCAAGAAAATATTAAAACCGAATACGAAGAAAAATTCATTGTGCAAAATGTTCCAATTCACAAGGCTATTATTAAAACTAATAAGCACTATTAGTGAAAGTATTGCATAATTTTGCTAATAACACTTTTATCATCAGGATTATTAGTTTGACAATTATTAACATAATTAATAATTAAATCTACTAATTGCTCTGTCGTAATTTTTAAATAAGTAGTGGGAAAAATTGGAAAGTAATAGATAATTATTAAATCTAAACATTGATGGCACCATTGTTTGATGGTGACATCTTTTTTAATTGCTTCATCAAATAATTCGCTTAATTGATTTTGGTATTTTTGGTAAGCTAATACAGTATTCTTGCTTACTTGTTCATGAACATCAATAATTTCGTTATAAAAAATAAATGAATGATTGATTTTTGAAACAACTAAATAAAAAAGCAAAAATTTATCAGGTTGATTAATTTGTTTACTGTTAAATAAATAACAAAAAAATTCTTCTTGGTCTTCATCAAATGGAAATTTCTTTCAATATAATTGCAAGAAATTAAAATCAACTTGATGATTTTTAACTAAATTATTAAAAAGTTCATCTTTAGTTAAATTGTCATATCATTTAGTAAACTCATCATTTGCTTGCTTGATGTTTAATTGCTTTGTTAAGGAAGATAAAGTATTTTTTCATTGTGAAAAATATGGTTCAGGAACAAAAGCTTTTAATTGTTCTTGAATCATATTTATTGCTTCTTTTATTTGCTGATTATTAATTAATTGTTTAATCGTACCGTCAATTTGTGAAAAATAATCCATAACTATTAATTTTTATTTTGATCTTTTTCAATACTTAAAGCAACTGGTTCAAAATATTCAAAATTTAAACTTTGAAAACATTTTCTCAATGCTTGATACGAAAAATTAGTGGTAAAGTATTTAGCTTCCAATAATTTTTCGATGCGTTCTTTCGCCCGGTTAATCATGTTTAGAACTGAATGAGAATAGTTATATTCCACTTGATTCTTTTCAAATTCTTTCACATCAAGGATGTGCCACTTCGGATTGTGCACATTATTAGTTAGCACACATCGATAATCTAAATCAAAATCAATGTATTTTATAATCCCATTTTCAATATAAAAAGGGCTTGCGATATTAATATAATAAATGATATTGTGGTTTTCTTTGTTAATGGTAATTTTTAAATTAAATCATTCTTTTTCAAAGAAAAACCAAAAGGTATTAGTATCATCCATTAAGTGTTTATAGCAAATATCACTATCTTTCTTACTGGTAAGGATGTATAGATATTTGCTTGCGCAAAATAGATAATCGCTATTTTGATCAATGATATAAATTGGTTGTCAAGCATGGTATAATCACCCATTGTATTTATATGCTTGAATCATGGTCAGTAATGGGTATTTCGGTTTAAATTTCGTCATTATATCAAATTTTTTAATTTTTTTAGTAAATTCTTAAAAATCCTAATTTTTTTTAAGAATTCGCTAAATTCATAATTATATTAACACAAAATAAAAAATGTCGTGTTATTTTTCTAGTTTTCTAAAATTTTTGTTTAATAATAAGGATACAAATTTTAGCAAAAATGCTAAAAATCAGGAGGTATTTTTATGAGTCAAACTGCTAAGAAAGTCACTTCTAAAAAGAAAAAAATCATTGTCAGTGCTGTAGCAATCGGTGCAACAGCATTTACTGCTGCTTTAATTGCTGGTAGTGTTGCTTCGACGCAAGTATCGAAGACTGTGCAAGCATCAAGTAGTGCGATTGTGACATCAAACCCTACTGCTTTAAAAGCAGGAGGTAGTGTTAGTGCTAAAATCGATGCATTAAGTCCAGTTGCTTTTAACAAAGCATCCAGTATTAGCACCAATACGACATTAGCTGCAACTAATGATGCTAGTTCCACCAATGCAGTTTTTTCTGAAGTTGTAGACCAACTAAATCAATGTAGTTTTCCATGATTAACAGTGTTTGAAGATAACAACTTAATTATTCAAAACTATGAATTAGCTACTCCTGCTACCTTTGATAACAGCACATTACAATTTGCTGCCTTTCAAATTTCCAATCCAAACAAGGATAGTGTGCAATTTAATTACTATTCAACTGCTAAAGATAAAGCAAATGTTACCATTGATCAAAACCAATCAATCTGAGTTTATGCTAATCAAGATGGTGGGGTAAGTGTTTGCACTGATCAAACTTTACCTGAAAGCATTCTTGATACATTTAGTGCAAAAACTGTCCTTTATAGCATTACTGATTTAAACAATGCTTATACAAAAACTACTGATTCTAAAACAAATACTACTACTTACAATACTCCAAAATCTCCTTATACTTCTCCATTACAAGTTGCTTCAAATTACATTAATGAATATGGACAACAAATTATTACGCAAGATGTATATAACTTGTTTAACTGACTAGATAAAGGTCAAAATATTACTTACATGCAAAATGGGCAACCATTAGCAACCTTTTCCTTCTCTGGTTTGAATATTTCTTTACTAAATCCAGGAGATGTCACTTTTACTCCTTCAACTGCTACTAGTCCAGCTCAATTTAGCATTAACCACGGAATCACTGGCCAAATTAATGTTTATGTTGATTCGATTAAAACAACCTTGCATTTAACCATTCAAAATAGTAGCAAACTTACTTTTAATATTACTCCATTACTAATGTGGCAAGAAAACGGTAAGTTACAAACTAGTCCGGAAATTAGTACTAATACGTTAGCTGGTACGACATTTAACAACAGCATGTTAAATTCAACTTATCCATCGGACTTAAAAGGAGTGCATTTGGGTTATGGAATTAATGCAGCAAATGCACAAAGTGAATTAAGTTTATATAATGGTTCTGCTCCATTCAAACTAGAAAAGATTGCTTATTCATATTTGTTCTATTACTACTGAATGGCCAACAGACAAATTACTTCTACTTCTTTTAAGAGTGCAAATACTACTTATTTACCATCAGCAAAGAATGATGATTGATTTGGTATTAAAACTCCATATAAAACCACTTTTGGTTCGATTTACAATGCTGGTAACGTTGATTTGCAAGGTAAAACTTACATTCCTAACACTTGAGTAAAAGCGTTTGCTAGTGACAGTGATTTAACCACCAATGCTACGGTTAATTTGGCGCAAAATTATCCGGAAATTAATGAATATATTCACAACAATTTAAGTTTATTTACCAGTGGTCAAAAAGTAAATGACTTAATTGTTACTCCAACTAGTGATCCAACTTTATATAAATTATTGCTTGACCAAACAGGATTTAACAACTTAAATCCAAACTTGGCGATTAGTCAATTTAATATTAACTTAGTAGAAATTAACAACATGGTAACCGTAAATGTTACCAATGCAGTTATTTATAATAAGTCTTATTATTTAGCATATACTGCTGGTAATAAACAACAAGCATCCCTTAACTCAACAATTTATTACTTAATTAGTCATTATGATGGAGGAACTTGATATTATCCAATTTATCCGGTTCCTGCTTTACAATATGGAGTTAATGTTCCATTAAGCATTACTTTATACCTTGATAGTGATCAAATTCCTACTGTTACTTCGTTAGATAATTCCACTCCAACCATGGCTTTTTCCATGAATTTCATGAAGATTTGTCCTGCTACTTATGTTTCTAGTCAAGCTATTTATACCGAAATTAGTAAAGAACAAACAACTGCAAGTTCTTCAACTAATAAAGATAGCAAGCAAATTAACTATGGGGATTTAATTAGTAACTATTTATATGAACAACTAATTAAACAAAATTCAATCTTTAGTTCTTTTAGTATGAGTAATGTTCAATATAGTGTTGATAGTTCCAACAATACTTTAATGGTAAGTAGTTTTCAATTATCAAATACCACCAGTAAACAAATCAACTTGTATTTAAATGGAGCGTTATACAGTTTTAGTCCTTTTGAACAAAACTTTACGATTTCGAACTTCCCAATCATGATTTATGGCTTTACTCAAACTATTAGTTTGAATCCCCAAGTTAGTGTTAAGGATAGTAATTATCCAAACTTATTGTTAAATAACTTTGAATTAAATGGGGGCCAAAATCCAAATGATTCCCATAACGTCATGATGCGTAAAGCGTTATCAAGTTTAATTACTAATAACTTATTGCAAATTAATAACTACACCGCTAGAGTTGATGGATCTTCATTAGTTATTGATAGTTTGACGTTCCAAAATAATAGTACTTTATCAAACTATTTACTAAATACTGAAGGGGGTCAACAAGAATTAATTTTGATGGGCTCAAGCTATTCATATGGCAGTGGTAATGATTTATTAAGTGAATTAATTAACTTCAAGACCCAACTAAGTCCTTCTAACCAAGATGTGATGAATCAATACCTTGACGAATGTAACACTTGGTTAGGCACGTTAACTACCCAAGATATTCAAAATGATTTTGAATTAATGGGTCAAGTGCATCAATTCAGCACCAACATGCCATCACAAACTACTTTAAATTACACTAATTATTCCGTCAAGATTTCTGATTATGATCCAACGAATCACAGTGCTACTTTAAGTGAAATGAACTGGGATGTTAATGGAACAGCTGTGACTGGTATTAGTGTTGTGCCAACTGTAGCATTAAGTGTTACATTGCAACAAACAACTCCAGTTCCATTTAAATTAATTCCAATGGTTTTTTACATGAAACAAGGTACAGCATATTCATATCCACAACTTGTTCCAAGTGCAACTGAACAAATTAGTATTAGTGGAGTTACGAAGGATGTTGCAGTATCAACTGCATTAAATTATAATGATGCTCCAAATATTAATGATATTACTGACATTAAATATGGGTATTTCCTTGAACCTGGTTCAAGTCAATTCAGTTCTCAATATGCAGGTAATGGTTTAGCATTAAAACTGGGAGGAACTGATGCTACATATAAACCAAGTTTAAATATTTCCTATGCCTTTTATAACTTTGCAATGTTGTATCACTACAACGACGGATCAATTATTACTCCTACTTCTAGTAATTTAGCATATGGTAGCACTGCATCGAAGGTGGCAGGGGCAATTACCATTGATACTAATGGTATTGACCCATATGGTGCAGTTACTGGAGATTTAAGTGATGTTAATTTAAAAACAAATAGTGTAAGTAATTTTGTAGAACTATATAACTACATTACTGATTCAGCTAATTATGCAGCCATGACAAGTTCCATGGATTTACCAACTGGGTTAAGTGTTGGGGAAATGACCTTGTTAAGCAGCACGAACATTAACAGTATTGTCTTTAATAATAGTAGTGATATTACTTACAAAATTGTCCAAACCATTGATGGAGTTGCATACGCTGACTTTGTGTACCCAATGGAAAATAATCAAACGGTTTTATTTGGAGCAAAGAATGCACCAAGCATTAAAGTAAATGGTAATAGTGTTGCTACTTCTAGTAGTGTTAATTTAACTGATGAAGTAAATGCTGGTCAATCATATGCAAATGATTATTTAAATGCTACTAGATACCTTGATGATGAATACGGATTTCTTTATGGTTGATTTATGACTAGTTCTACTAAAGATAATTGATATGGTTGATTTAACAGTCACTTTGCCAAAACAAATAATGGAGAACCATTCGATGTTGGATCCCAATACACATTTACGATGGATCAACCAAGTTGAAGTGAATACATTGATAGTTGATTTACGGATGGAGTAAGAACCATCAAATTAAGTTGATTCCCCGGCATGATGGGATTTAATAGCACCATTGTGGGATTAACAAGTGGTTATAAAGTATATGTTTCTGACGGTTATGGTCATGGTCAACTAGTAGTAACTGGAGTGGAAATTAATGGTACTTGAATTGATAATTTAAGTATTACCATTAATCCTGGTAATGCGTTCTGGTTATTTGGTGCTGATTGAGATATTTAGGGTAGCAAATTAATTAATTATGGAAGATCAAAATTTGTCATCATCATCATCAAGTGATATCCCAACGTTAACTTCAAAAAATGATGAATTAAGTTCAAATAATAATGCATCAGCAGAACCGCGCAAGTTTCGCATCAAGAAATTAAGTCATACTAGTTCCAAGCGTTTTGAACGTCGTTATAATCGGTTATACGTTTATTTGTCAAAACCCCATGTGCACTTTGAATTATTAATTGCGGGTTTTATTTGCACAATTATCTTTTTAATTTTTAGCATGATTTTGTTGTTTACTCCTTCGTTTATTACCAATGGAACGTATGTTCCCCAACAACAATTCTTTAACCCCTACGTTGGTCAAGCTAACCAATCAACTACGCAAGCATATGGATTTAATTTTGGGTTGTATCATTATGTGTTCTTTGTAAGTCCGGTAAAAGGAAACCAACTTGAAGTTATTATTACTGATATTAATGGGTTGCCAAAAATTTTAGGAACGTTTATTGGACCAGAATTTAACTGGTATGGAATTGTGTATGTTTGCTTTGAAGCTTTCATTCTCGCATTTGTGATTGGAGCTTTAGTTATTTTTGCCAAATATAATCGATTCCTAAAATATGATGTGCATGCCAATCGGATTCGGCAATATTTCCTAGCGTGCTTTGGTTTAATTATTTGTGCCATTATTTTAGGGGGAGTTATTACTGAAGTTAATGTCATTCCAGGGGTGCCATTCTTGCAATCAATTTTAGTTAAATTAGCACCTGAATTAACTTATCCACCTGTTAAAACGAACGGGGGAGTAGTTAACAGTGCATTAATTGAAAAGTACATTGCTGATTTAAATGTCAATGGAAAAGGAGTTAATTTCCCCCTAGCAGTTTTTGCTACCATTCAAATGCGTTATGTCCAACTTCCTACCATTAATGGTGGTAATCCTGCTTTCTGATTTAAATTCTCTAATTCTTGATGAAGTTGAATCTTTGTTGCAATCTACATTGCAATTATAATCACTTGCATTGTGTTAGTAGCATTACTTTACACTAATACTAAGAAACACAAGATTGTTATTGAAACTTTAACCAATGAAAATTTAGCAAGTGAAATGAAAAAATATACTAAATAAAGTTTAAAATAAATAGAAATTATCTTAATAGTTAATGTTAAGATAATTTTTTTATGTAAAATATTAACAATTTCATAAACTAAAAGGAAAATAAAAAAATGGAATTAAATTACAAAACAATTTACGGTCTTGACTTAAGAAATAAGTTAGTTATCTTAAGACTTGATTTGAATGTCCCAATTTTTGCGAATAAGATTTTAGACCAAACGCGCATTGACGCTAGTTTACCAACCTTACAATACTTACTTGATCAAAACGACAAGATTGTTGTTTTGAGTCACTTAGGTCGCATTTACAGTATTGATGATATTAACGATAATACCAAGACCTTATTCCCCGTGGTTAAATTAATGCAACAAAAATTACCAGGGGTTACGATTAAGTTTTGTCCTTCCCAAGAATTAAAGGAAATTATCAAAGCGGTTAGTGAACTACAACCAAAAGAAATTTTGGTGCTTGAAAATACCAGATACTTTAATATTGATGCAAATAAGAACGTCGTCAACTTGGAAAGCGAAGGTAAGGAAGAACTTGCAAAGTTTTATGCATCATTGGGAGATGTTTACATTAATGATGCATTTGCTACCGTGCACCGCGACCATGCTTCAAATGCCCAAATTGCTAAATACCAACCAGTGAATGCAATTGGATTGCTAATGCAAAAAGAATTAACAACTTTAAGTAAAATTCTTGATCATCCTGAACATCCTTTCGTTGCCATCTTTGGGGGTGGAAAAGTAAAGGATAAGATTCCACTAATTGAAAAATTATTAGATAAAGCTGATAAAGTTATTATTAGTGGAGGATTAACCTATACGTTTGCTAAAGCAATGGGCCACAACGTTGGAATTAGTAAAACTGAAGATGAATTATTTGACACGGTAAGAAAAATTCTAAAACAAGACAAAAAACACAAGATTGTTTTAGCAGATGACGCAATGTGTGTTCCTGAATATGCTGATATTCCTGGTAAACCAATTGATATTGGTAGTGATGAATTTAACGGGGTCATGGGTCTTGATATTGGACCAAAGACTGCCAAAAAATATGAAAAAGTTTTAAAAGATGCCAAAACTATTTTCTACAATGGTCCACTTGGAGTTACTGAATTTGTTAATTTCCAAAATGGTACGAAATCTTTGTTTAACATTTTAGCTAAATTAACCAAGAATGGGGCAAAGGTTGTCATTGGTGGAGGGGATTCTGCTAGTGCAGCAGTTAATTTTGGTTATAAAGACAAATTTACTTTTATCTCCACTGGTGGAGGGGCAAGCATGGGTTATCTAGAAGGCAAGGATTTACCTGGTTTACGCTTCATGGATAAAAAAGGTTTAACTCCCCATATTGGAGCACCAAAAGATAAGATTGCTAAAGCAGTCATTATGTGTGGTGACCCATTACGGGCAAAATGGATGGCAGAAACATTCTTAACTAATTATTCATTAGTAACTGATATTCGAGGGATGATGGGATTTAGTGGTTATTATAAAAAGCATTTTGTAACCATCATGGGTCACGGTATGGGTATTCCATCAATTGGAATTTACAGTTATGAATTATTTAAATTCTATGACGTTGAATTAATTGTCCGCTTGGGTACTGCTGGTGCTTTAAAGAAAGACATCGAACTTGGCAGTTTATTATTAGCTAAAGAAGTATACAGTGAATCAAATTATGTCAATGAATTAGGCTTAAATGTTCCTAACCATATTATTAAGTTAAATCCAAAATTAAAAGCATTAGCAATTGATAGTGCTAATAAATTAAAAATTAATTTAATCCCTGCCAACATTATTACTACTGATTGTTTTTACACAATTTTAAAGCCAGAAGAACTAAGTAAGAAAGATCATTGTGCTGGTGTGGAAATGGAAAGTTTTGGTTTATATGCAAATGCCAAAAAATTGCGCAAACATGCTCTTTCGATTCTAACAGTTTCTGACAATTCAATCACTAATGAAACAATGCCAGCTATTAATCGTCAAATCTCTTTAGTTGACATGAGTAAACTAGGATTAGAAATAATTAAAGAATATTTAAAAAATAGTTTATAATATTTCTTGTTTAGTTAGTACTAACAAAAATTACAGAAAGGTATAAATATGAGAAAGTTTTTTATCACCCCAGATGATCGATTATTAGAAATCGACTCTCCTTACAGTTTGACGAAGACAAACTTAAAGGAATATCCAGTAAAAACTAGCACAGACGCTACTGCTGAATACATGCCAGTTATTACCAAAAACGAATTCGGTTACACCATTAAGGTAAACGAACCAGCTTGTTCTTGTGAAGAAAAGAATTGCAACGAATGCGAAGACAAGTGCTGTTCTGAAAAAGAAGAATGCTGTGAAAGTAGTTGTGAAGAATCTTCTTGCTCTTCTGACAGTGCAGAAGAATGCGAAGGTTGCTGCAACCGTGTTATTTTCATCGAATTAGATGTTGACGGTTTACGTATGAAGAGATAT
>JAGCPI010000002.1 GCA_017645255.1 bacterium | reverse complement strand
AATTTCTGCATCGTAAAAATGATCAAAAGTATTTCTTTTTAATTCCCGCGAAATTGTTGATTTACTGCGATTTATTTTTTTAGCAATTTCGCTGATTGATAATTTTTCATCATTGAAGAAATGTTGGATTAAATTTCTTTCGCTTAGGCTTAAATGTGTGTATACCATGGTTAATTAACTTTACCACTTTTTTTGTACAAAAAAAGTGCAATAACTCCTTTTAGAGTCGTTGCACTTGAAATTTCACTTTAGAAATAAAGGGATGAATGTCCCTTTATTTTTTTATTGCCTTCTTTTATTATTGCTATATATATAATTCATTATATATATAGTTTAAAACGAATCTTATGCGGTGAATTATTGTTCTAAAACGGATTAATGACGAGCCACGCTTTATTGTTGTTGATTCAGCAACCCCAATTCAGCAAATGGCACAAGAAATTTTTAACCAAACTTGGGACTTAGTATTTAATCAAACTCCAGATGGACAATTTACTTTAATCTTATTTGGTAAATTATTTAAAAGTATTAAATTAATGTTTAATTTTTGAATGTATACTCATTTTGCTAAATATTTAGAAGTTCCAGAAAATTTTGGTTATATTTTCTTTTTAATTAAAGAATTACTTTATCATTTCCGCTATTGAAATAAACACGCCATTATCAACATGGAACTAATTAATCCTGATACTGCCCAAGTTTGCGATCCTTATGTAGTTTCAAAACAATTAAACCGTTCGCATATTCGCCACTTTAATTTTTTTAGTTATGATTAAAAACCAAATAACAAAGCACGCTATTTATATCAGTAAATATGATTATCTTCACTATTATACTCGATGTAAAGAAGTTGCATTTTTAACAAATTACCAAATTGAGTGTGCAATTAATTTGCAAATAGAACACTATCAACAATACTTAAAAAATAAAAATCAAATTAATGATGAAGAAATTGATGATTATGGGGAAATTGACAGTCAAGATGCTTATTCAATTTATCGAGAGCAGTTGTTTGATAATTTAATTGATAATCATCCTAATAACAATAACGTCACTGAAGTAGCAATGATTGAAGGGGCAAAGATTAGTTTATTTGCCAAAGAATTTTTAATTAAGCAATATCAAGTTGACGTTGTAATTGATTATGATGATGAAAAATACGAAGCATTAAAATCAGATCCAGTATGTGCTTTTAATCAAACTAAAACTGACATTGACCAACTGATAAAAACTAAAAAATCTTTTATCTTATTTCAGCCAACTTTTATTAACGAGACACCTCATCATACCTTATTTGTTACTAAATGTGATTGTATTGTTTACTTAAATTCAACAAAATGCTATTTAATTCAAATTAAAGGTACAACAAGTTCACAATTAATTCATTTTTTAGATTTGCTTTATCAAAGCTGTGCAATTAAACAAACAACCAAATTAAACATTACTAATCACTATTTATGCTTAGTTGCATATTGCCAAGCACCTAAAAATACAATTCCATTTATTATTAATCCATATATTAATTTAACTAAATTTGCCCCAATGATCCTAAAAGAAAAATTACCCGTAACAATAAAAGATAGAATTGCTTTAAGGCAACGCTATAAATTAGGAAAAGAGCAATTACAAATTGATAACGTTCTAAATAATAATCTTAATTATGAAGAAATTTTTGATTGATATAAGAGCAATGGATCTACTGAAAAAATGGCACAAAATTTTGCTTCATTTTCATTTAATAAGTCAAATGCAATTATTAATCAATTAACCACAGCATTTAATGCAGTCATTGATGAATTGGGTAAAAATAAAGCAAAGTTTGATTTAACTAAAAAAATTTTTAATTTTTTACCGTGTGCAAATTGCAAGTCGATGTATCAAAATTGTCCTTATTGAACTAAATGTAAGGAATTATTTAAAGAGAAATATTTAGCTGGGGAACAGCAATTTTATCCTTTTTTATTTTCAGCAACCATTTTTGAACATTTAAGTCAGTTAGATGCTTACCAAAAAATGGCTAAACTAAGAACCAATACAATTGATTTGGACTTTATTAAACCAGAATACCAATGTTTTTTAAATAAAGAATCCAAGATTGATGAAGAAGCATTGCAAAGTTGCTGAAATAAATTGCAAAGCCGTTGTAAGAAAGTATTTTTTAACTTTACTACGATTAATAGTGCAATTCGTTGCTTAGATAATACTTTACCTTTTAGCCAAATTATTATGCAATGTGCAATTAGCAAGCAAACTAATAAGGCTAATAAATTAATTGAAGAAAATTTAATCATTGATCCTAAATTAATCAGTTTAAATTGACTTAAAAGGATCATTGATCATTTGTATGAAGGTGAAGCATGTTGATACATTGTTTATAACAAATACTTTGAAGCTTATCGACTTAAAGAAATTAGCGATTTATTAAATGATGAGCAATATCGAAAAAAAATAGATTGTATTTGCAACAATTTATTTGAATTAAGTTCATTTTTTGGCAAAAGTCCAAAGCCATTACTATTAGAACCACTGCATGGATATTATTCATTACACGAATTAGTTAAATCAATATTAATCCCTGCACTAACTAATTCTAAGGAATTAGCAAATAATCAATTAATTAGTAGTGCACAAGCAAGTGCAATGATTAGTAAGCGTTTTTTTGGTTTAATTAGTGATGAAGAATGAAACAAGGATTGTGTGCCAGCACTAAAACAATATGGTTTTTACGACATTATCGCAATGCAAGCAATTCAAACTTATTTAAAGCAATTAATAGATCGTAAATTTAATAGCAAAAATAATTAAAGGAAGAAGATAAAAATGGCAGATAAAAATCAAGAACTAAAAGAAATATACGTTAATAAATATGACTATATGCGTCATTATACGCGGTGTAGTGAAGTCCAATTTTTGCACAATGCCCAAATTGCTCAAGCAAT
Organism: bacterium; assembly: GCA_017645255.1. The sequence continues at coordinate 2,593 of JAGCPI010000002.1, read as the reverse complement.
TAAAGAATTAACTAATCATTATAAAGAATTAGCTCACACTAATGTTTGCGAAGATGATGAAGATGATGAAGATGAATTTGATAATGAAAAAGTTGACCCTTATTCCCAATTACGTGAAGATGAATTGAACAGCGGAATTTCATTATCTTCTTTAACAGTTGAAGATAAGCGCAAGGAAGATGATCCGCAAATTATTGAAGGAATTATTATCGACCAAAAAGCTAAAGAGTTTATTAAATCCCAATTTAAAGTTGATGTTGTCATTGACTATGATGACATGGAATATGAAAAAATTCGTTTTGATAATGAATTAAGTGCTAAGCAAACTAAAGCAGATATTGATAAATTGTTAGAAGCAAATAAAACATTTATTTTATTTCAACCAACTTTTATTAATCAGACTCCAGAACACCATAAATATGTTACGAAATGTGACTGTATTGTTTATTTAGGGAATGATCAATGTTATTTAATCGAAGTAAAGGGAACTTCAAGTTCTAAATTAATTCATTTTCTTGACTTTTTATTTCAAAGTTTTGTCCTTGAAGGAGTTAAAGATTTAATTTTTACGAACTATTATTTATGCTTAGTTAAATACTGTAGGGCAAAGAAAAATGAAATTCCTTTAATCTTAGATGAATATATTAATTTAAGCAAAGGTGCCCCGCAAATCGATAAGAAGAAAAAGCCAACAAATGAAAAAGATTTAATTGCTTTAAAAGAAAAATATAAACTTGGTAAATATCAAATTACCATTGAAGAAGCAGTTAATGATAATCTGAGTCCTGACGAAGTTTTTGATAAATTTGTAACAACGGGAATGGATGAAAAAAGAGCAAGTTGACAATCATTAAAAGCATATAAAGACTGAAAATTATTAATTGAAGAATTAAGTTCAACTTTTTACACTACTATTAATGACATTGCCAAAAATAAAGCATCGGTTGATTTAGCAAAGAAAGTAATTAATTTATTACCATGTGCTAAATGTAAATCAAAATATAAGAATTGTGAATATTGGCTAAAATGTCGAGAACTATTTAGATATGAATATAAAGCAGGTAAAACTGATTTATATCCTTATTTGTTTTCTGCTAATGTTTTTGAAAAGCACTTACAACTAAATGCTTTTGAAAACATGCAAGTAGATCATTTAACCACGATTGATAGTAAATATTTTAAAGAACCTTATCTTCCTTTCTTAAAAGGTGAAGATAACAATCATATGGATGCAACCATGCAATTATGAGACAAATTAAACTCTAAACCTAATCGAGTTTATTTTGACTTTGAATCAATTAATACGGCGATTCGTCCAATGGATAATGTCTTTCCGTTTAACCAAGTAATTACTCAAAATTCAATTATTAAAACTAAAAACTTTTATGATGAATATTTTACTGAAGACATGATTGTTGATCCAATTAATATTAATGTTGCATGAATCAAATCAATTATTGATCATTTATATGAAGGTGATAATGCCTGATACATTGTTTACAATAAAAATTTTGAATCAGTAAGATTGCAAGAAATGGATGATTTATTAAATGATCCAACTTACAGTGAAAAGATTCAATGCATTCGAAACAATATTTTTGATTTAGCAGATTTCTTTAATGTTAAAACGTTATTATTAAGTGATCTACATGGTTTTTATTCCATTAAAAAAGTGTTGGAATTAATTCCTGATTCAATCTTAAAAGAAACTAGAAGTGTTCCCTACCCGACGTTGGAACAAGTACATAAAGGGGATGAAGCCCAAAACGTTACAACCAAGCGGTTCTTTCATTTAATGGATGATGAAGAATGACAAACTACTGCTCATAATTTGCAACTATATTGTCAAAATGATGTGCGAGCGATGATTGCGGTTGAAAAGTTTATTAAATATAAGTATATTGATAAAACATTAAAATAATTAATGATTAATTTAATAATTAATTGTTAATTATTTTTTTATTTTTAAAATGTTAAAGGATGAATAAGAGGTTAAAGCAATGGAAAATAAAACTGAAAAAACAATTTACGTTAATAAATATGATTACATGAATTATTACACGAGATGTGATAAAGTATGATTTTTAACAAATGCTGAAATAAAAAACATTATCGATAATCAAACTGATGAGTTAAAACCTGGCAACACCATAGCAATGGTTGAAGATGACAATGATTTTTTTGAAAAGGAAATTAATGTTAATGATGATTGAAGGCAAAATCAATTAAATGGCAAGAATAGGATTTCAAGTACTCAAAGTGATAATGATCCTCAATTAATTGAGGGAAAATTAGTTGATAAATGAGCAAGAAGTTTTATTTCTAATAAATATCCCGTAGACGTAATTATTGACTATGACGATGATAAATACAAAGGTATATGCTTTGACAACGAAAAGGCTGCTATTCAAACTAAAAATGACATTGACTTATTAAAAAAGAATAAAAAAACTTTGGGACACATAAATTTTTGTATATGTGTCTTTAATGACAACTGAAAATATGATATCAAAAATTAAAAAATAATCATGATATTTTTTAGCATATAGCAAAATCAATTAAGAAGAAAATTTCTTAATTTTTGCACGATTTT
>JAGCPI010000021.1 GCA_017645255.1 bacterium | reverse complement strand
GTAGCACTATCTTCGTATTGTCAAGTGTAAGTGTAAGAACTATTTAAAGTAACACCAGTTGTTTTAGCACCATCAATGCTTAAAGTAACACTCTTACCAAAAGTGTAAGAGGTACCACTTGCGGGACTAGTTGCTTCAATCATGATGCCAACTTTATTTAAGTTAATGGTTAATGGAGCACTCGTTAATTTAAAACCATCGATTTTGCTATCAGTAATGATTAAACGATAACTAATACTGCTCGTAGTTACACTTGGAACTTTATAAGTTGCACTAGTTCCATCAGTAGTAATGTTAGTTCAAGTAGAAGTACCTGGTTGTTGACTTTGTCATTGATAACTAAAGTTAGCACTATCAACTGACTTTTGACTTGCTCAATAACCACTAGTTCCAAGCACCACGCTACTATCACCATAGTTGACACTCATGGTGCTATTAGAACTAGTTTGGGTGCTACTACTATTTGTTGTACTAGAAGAAGTACTACTGCTTGACGCAGTATTGGCAATGTATAATGGTTCTTTTTGGGGACTTAAAGTAATCACATTGGAAGCAGCAATTTGCGTACTACCATCCATAATTACAAGTCGGTATGATTGACCACTAACAACATTTACATCAAGTGCACTAGGACTGGCTGTAGCGGTTCCATCATTCGTTCAAGTATTACCATCTTGCAACATTTGTCATTGGTAAGTAAATGATTTGCTCATGACAAAGTTATTTGAATTATCAACAAAATTTAATGAAACACTTGAACCATACGCAATATTATTTGTACTACTTAAAGTGCTATTACTTTGGGCTGCATCAATTTTAATGCTTTGGTTTTCATAATTGATGGTAATAATGTTTGATGTTAATTTAAAGCCATTACTGTTCGTAATAACTAGGTAATATTGATTACCATCTTGAATTAATGGGAATGAATAAGTCGTAGCAGTACTGCTACTTACAAGTGCAGTTGTATTTCCTACTTCATATCATGAATAAATTAAACCAGTTACTTCTGGTTGGTTATTTCAATTATTACCAGTAGTATTCATGGATAAAGTTACCGTGGAATTATATTCGTAGGTTTGAGCAACTAAACTCATTGCATTCGCATTACTGGACATGCTAGTACTATCACTAGCTTGGATTACTAATGGATAGTTATTAGTTACCGTGACTGATTGTCATGGGGTATAAGTTGGATTATTAGGATCAGTAGAATTAGTAATTTTTAGTCGATAAGTACCATCTTTATTGGCAGGTAAACTATAATCAGGACTTGTAGCACCGGGGATGTCTGTTACTTTACCATCAGGTCCTTCTTCTTGTCATTGGTAAGTAACTTTGCCACCCATACTAGAAGAACTTGAAGAACTAGATGATCCACTAGTTGTGTTAGGAATATTAGCGGAAATAGTAACCTTTTCACCTTGTTGAACTGGTCCTGTTACTTCTTTACCGGTACTATCATTAGTTACTTTTGTTGCAATTGGTTTTGAGGTAACAGTAATTGGATTTGAATTCATGTGCAAGTTACCGTCATTAATTTGCAAACGGTAAGTGCTATGATTTGCTCCGTTTAATTGGTAATTATAATCAGGACTATTAGCACCAGTTCCCGTTACATTTTCTCATTTACCGGTGGAAGGATCATAATATTGTCATTGGTATTTTCAACCAGTGGTATTTCAGTGATCAGTGTTAACTTTTATTCCTACTTTATCACCATAACTACCTTGATAGTAATTGGAGTTGTCACTTGGATTAGTGCTAGCAACTGGATTACCGTTAATGTAAGGAGTTAAGCTTAAACTAGAATTAGTAGTTAAACTTACCGGACTTGATGGTAATTGATAATTAGGATCTTTTGAATTAGTAATGACAACTTTATATTGACCTTGTGCATCCTTTACATATTGACCAGGGGTTCCTTGGTTAATATTAAAACTGAATTGACCAGGAGTAGAAGCTGGGGAAGTACCAACTTCTTGTCATTGTTTGGTAACTGGATTTTGTTGGTATCAAGTGTAAGTTAAATTTTTGCCTCCATTTTGATCTAACCAATCCATGTCTTTCTTACTAATTCCTAAGGTTACAGTGCTACCATTGTACACTTCACCATTACTTGTCATGCTTGAGCTAGGAGTTAAGTTTTCAACACTAATTGAAGTTTGGTTAGCAGTTACGTAATAAGAATTGGAAGTTAAAGTACTACCATTCTTAAAAGTTAAAACTAAATAATAATACGAAGAATTAGTTACGTCAAATGAGTAAGTAGCATTTTGACCATTAGCACCACTGATCGGAGTACCATTAGTTGTTGCACTGCTTGCATTGCTATATCATTGATAACTAGCAATCGTGTTATTACCATAATTACTTTTAGCGTGATTAATTTGCAAAGTACAATTTGCCCCATAGTCATAATCATTGGTATTTGCCACACTGTCAATGGTTAGTATTTCAGTAACGGGATTAATAATGATGGTGTTAGATCCTAAACTATAGTTATTATTTTTAGTGTTAGTTGCATATAAGCGATATTTAGTCGAACTAGTTGGGGTCGTAAAAGTATAGGTAGGATTGGTTGCTCCCGCAATGTCAACTCAACCACCATTTTCATATTCTTGTCATTGGAAAGTTAAATCAGGATTTTTTAAATTAATACTGCTTAAAATACTACTTGCATCTAACGTAATATTGGTGTTAGTATCAACGTTATATTCATTCGCTGCATTTTGACTAATTCCATTCGTATCCATTTGAATGACCAAGCTAGCAGCATTGGCAAATTTATAACCAATGTTGAAAGTATCAATCATGGTACTTGGTAAAGCACTAAGGAATTGAGTTTGCATGCTATTTAAATTATTAGCATGCGATGCTCGTTGAATCATATCAGCTAATGCGTAAGTATAGTTCGAAGTGGTAATAGAAGTAGTTGCATTAATGGTTGGTAGTCAATTTGCACCCAATAAGTTAGTGAAGTCACTATTTGATCAACTACCACTTATTTTCATATTTTTAAAGTATGAAGCGTAATTAACGCTTAAGCTATTATTGTCATTACTTAAACTAAATGCTCCATATGCATTTAGACCAATTGCACTAATGATGGGAGTTAACTTTAAATTATTATAAGTATAGGTGTTAGTAAAAGTTAAAGTACCATTATCTTGCTTGCTTGTAATGCAAAAAGTAACATTAAAGTTTAAACTACAACTAAACTTACTTATATCACTTGGGTATTGAATATTACCTACGTTATAGTTAAAGTTAAGTACTGAAACACTAAAATTACTATTAGTGCTTAATGTTCCAGTTAGTTCATTAAGGAAATGATTAAAGTTTTGCACAACTGTTCAGCGAAAAATAGCAGGACAATTAAAAACATTGATGTCAGTTGCTAAATGAGAAGTATAGTAAGACAAAGCACTAGCAGTAGTTCATGCTTTTCCTACCGGATTAGTAATCCCTGCTTGATTTAACGTAGTTAAATAAGCATTATCATTAAAAGTATGACTATCAACTTGATTATAGTCATTAGTTGCTAAATTAGTTTTAGCTACTTGCTGATGAGTTGTTTTTTGTTTGCTTTGTTGATTGTTAGTTGAATTATAATTAGTGGAACCTAAGGCTGGAGCAAGAATAATGCTTCCTACTCCGATTGCACTTAAGCTACCGATGATGATCTTATTCTTTTTCTTCATATTTTCTCCTCCATTAAATATAAGGCGTATATTATAAAACTAAAAGCCACCATTTAGCATTTTAATTTTACTTTTTTAACTTAATAAAAAAGAAAATAATTATGCTTTTATAAATAAAAAGGGAGACATAAAAAATTGTAAAGAGTATTTTGGAAATATTGGGAAGTGATATTCTTTGCAAAATTTTACGCATATTTTAAGTGCAAATTGTCTTGTTACTTATTTACATTAATACCTTGAATTTAAATTTAGTCGTTTTATCCCCTAAAAATTAGTATTAAATTCTTAAAATAAATCACCTTTTTTAATTAGATTATGATTTAAAAATAAAAGTTAAGTAAACTGGGACATGAAATTTGGACAAAAATTCAAATTTCGTGTTTTTTATTATAATTGATTTCTAAATTGAACTGGACTCATTCAGTTCAATTTTTCTTGAATTCGAACATTATTGTAATAATCAATGTAATTAGCAATGGCTTGTTCTAATTCTTTAAATGACATATGCTTAATATC
>JAGCPI010000020.1 GCA_017645255.1 bacterium | reverse complement strand
TGAAGAAATGTTGAATTAAATCTCTTTCACTTTGACTTAAATGTGCGTATTCCATGATTAATTAACTTTACCACTTTTTTTATACAAAAAAAGTGCAATAACTCCTTTTAGAGTCGTTGCACTTGAAATTTCACTTTAGGATAGAAGCAACTTAGTGCTTCTATTTCTAATCATTAATTCTAATTAAATTTACCATGTTTAATGGTAAATACCTTTTTATTTTTATAGTAACATAAGAAAATAAATCCATTGATAATCATCACCACGGTAATTACGACTATGATTGCCAGAATATTGGCAGGGACATGGGCTTGGGCTCATAAACTTGGACTAGCAGATAACAAGATCGTAATAAACGCCCCACTAATGATTCCAGCTGATAAGTTGTAAAAGTGCATTGGGTATTTCTTTAGTAAAAATGAAACTAATAAAACATTAAGAATTACCCCTGCTAAACAGCATAATACAGTAATTACAATTGGCACAATGTTTAATAATGGGTGGTCATGAATAATTGTGTAAGTATAGGAATAAAAATTAAATAACAACATAATAAATGAAGAAGAAATCCCAGGAATAAACAACAAGAATCCTGAAACTAATGCAACATAGACCAGTTTTCCATATAGTGCTTTAGGTAAATGGGTATATCCGGCATTTGACAACATAAAGCCTTTAAAAGTATGACCAGCAATCGTGGTGGTTAAACTACAGTGAATGTATACTCCTAAACCAATAATTACTCCAAAACCAATTAAAAACAAAATTGGCAATAATAAAAACTTTGGTTTTAAATATTGTTTAAACGTCGCACAAAATAAGATATCTTTGTGAAAGTAATAGAAAACTGGCAATGAAAATAAACTAATCGCTGCAAAAGCAATAAACAAGATTAATTGCCCATTAAATGGAACATTGGTAAAAGTAGCAGTATGCACATCAAAACCTTGCGTAGAAATTCAGGTAATAAACCGTGCAAATACTAAAGCACCAATTAACCAAAAAATCCCAAACGGAAATAATCACACAAATGCTCGCATTGCCCGTCGGAATTTATTAAATCCTACTAGCATGCGGGCGTGCAGCATGAACTTCCGATAAAAACCAAAAATTGCTAACGTCGTGCTCCCACTATAACCAGGAATTCCATCACTAACACCCATTAAGAAACCAAATAAACACCGGATTAAAAATTTCTGTCACCGATGGGGATCAAAAATTTGCTGGGTTCTAGTGCGATACAACTCTTTCCCGTTGATTGTTTGATCAAATATTTTCCCCGTTGGCATTTTTATTTGTTCCTCACCTTTGGGTTCATATTAACCGCTCGTAATTGACCACACGCCGCATTAATGTCCGTCCCAAATTCTTGCCGTAAAGTGCATTGCACTCCTAATTCAGTTAATTGTTTTTGAAATTGTTTAGCGTGCGTGGAACGAAAATAATTAAAGGGGTTATTTAACACGGGATTATAAGGAATTAAATTAACATACACTAATTTATTCTTAAAGTTATTTGCAAGTTCAACCGCATTTTCATAATTATCATTTAAATTATCAATCAAAATGTATTCAAGCGTGACTCGACGGTTAGTTAAACGAACTAATTCGTCAATTCCATTTAAGACATCTTCATATTTATACCTGCGCGCAATTGGCATCATTTGCATCCGAAGGTTTTGATTCGAAGCATGTAAACTAATGGCAAGATTAACTTGCGGCATTTCCTTAGCAAAATTAATCATCTTTTCCATTAAGCCACAACTAGAAATCGTAATCTTTCTACTACCAAGGCCAATTCCATAAGGATTATTAATGATTTTAATGGAGTCTAGTAAATTATCATAATTATCAAACGGTTCTCCAATTCCCATGATGACAATTCTCGTAATACTATTACCATTAAACTTGCGTAAAAATTCATCACACGTAACTAGTTGTAAAACAATTTCGCTTACGCTTAAATTGCGCACTTTCTTTAGTTGACCACTAGCACAAAACGAACATCCCATGTTACATCCCACTTGGGTGGTTAAACAGGCACTGTATCCATACTTATGGTGCATAATCACGGTTTCAATTAAATTCTTATCTTCAAGTTCAAATAAAAATTTAAAAGTAGCGTGATTAGAGGCAATTAATTTATTTTTAACGCCTAATGTTGGAAAGTAAAATAAAGTATCTAAAGTTTTTTGGTTATTCTTACTAATATCAGTCATTAAACTAAAGTCAGTAACATGATCTTTATATACTCATTTATATAGTTGTTTGGCTACAAATGGCTTCATTCCATTTGCTGCTAAATAGTCCTTTAATTTTTCTAAAGTAAAGTTATAAAAACTTTGCTTAACAGTCACGTTAATATTGGTAACTTCACTTGAATTATTTTGTTGTTCTTGCATGCTTTAATAATTAATAATTTTTCATTTAATTTGCTAAATATTTTATTTTATTCCAAAATAAAAAATTGAATGAGTTAGTCTCATTCAATCTTAATGATTATATTTATTTTAGCAAAAAGAATTCAGCTTTACACTTTTCCAAAAAACTCGATACATCTAATTCGTTATTTAGCAATAAATATAAGTTGTGAAAAATAATGGTAGGTACATTATATTTATTGAATAAATATTGGGCCACTTTACATGCATCAATTCCTTCCACTGTCTTGGTAAAATGCTTTTTTGTTTCCGGCACAGTTTGGTATTTTACTAAATTTAAACCAAAGGAATAATTGCGACTTTTTTCACTGGAGCAAGTAAGAAAAATATCACCAATTCCACAGTATTGTTGCATGATTTCAAAATCGTAACCTAATTGTTTTAACAATGATACAATTTCTTGAATCCCTTTGGTAACAAAAGCTGAAATCACGTTAATGGAAATATCCATTTCGTGCAAAATTCCTACGACAATTGCCAACGGATTTTTAAGAGCAGACACTAATTCACCTGCATGCACATGCACACAAGGGATGGTTTTAAATCAACTGGTATCAAATAATTTACAAATTGTTTTGGCATTTTCAATTTGGTGACTTAGCACGTTTAACACCGTAAAACGTTGGTTAATTACATCAATTGCAAACCCAGGTCCTAAAATACATGAATAAGTTTGAATGTGCGAATAACCAGCGGTTAAAATGAAATTGCCAATCACGTCGTGCTTGTCAATAATGAAACCTTTCGCGGCGTTAATTAAATTGAAATCAAATTTTGTTTTTTCATTAATTTCATTTAATAAACTTTCAATGGCACAACTAGGAACTGCTAATAACAAATAATCAAATTTTTTGGTTTGCAAAATATCCAAATTATTGTAAATTGCGTAATAAGCATATGGTAAAGAAAGATTGGGAAAGAACTTGGTATTTTTTTGGTGACTTAAATCATTAAGTTCATCTTGGTTAATACCATATATGCTTACTTCGTTATTTTTATTAGTAAGTAAGACTTGACTTAATGCGGTTGCTCACGCCCCACTACCTAACACTAAAATCTTATTCATGACCAGCAACCTCCTTCTTTTTACTATCTTTATAGTAAACAAGGATTGGAACTAAATTAAAGTTAAAAGTTGTTTTAATTTGGTTTTCCACATAGCGCATGTAACTAAAATGTAAATACTTAACATCATTAACGTTAATGACAAACGTTGGCATGCGACCATTAACTTGTTCAATGCCAAGTAATTCAACTCTGCCCCCTTTAAATAAGGGTGGTTCATTCACCACTTGCACTTTGTTAATTAATTGGTCTAAATAGCGTTGGTCAATTTTTAGTTGTAATTGGTTATTTACTTCATTCATCATTTTCAATAGCAACTTCACATTTACGTCATCATCCAAACACGAAGTAAATAAATATTGGGCATATGGTAAAAATTTAAATTCTTGCTTGAAACGATTTTCTAAATCTTTACGAATTGCATTATTAAATCCTGGAATGAGGTCAATCTTATTTGCCACAATAATGCATGGCATGTTGGCTTCATAAATTAATTGAGCTACATGCTTATCTTGATCAGTTAAGGGTTTTGATGCATCAATAATTAAGATAGCAAATTGGGATCTTTTTAAAGCTAATTGACTTCTTAGCAACGAAAATTTTTCTAGTTCGTCTAACTTTCCTCGTTGTCTTAATCCTGCTGTATCAATAATGACGTATTGTTCATTATCATAGACAAAAGTACTGTCAATTGCATCTCTCGTGGTTCCACTGACATCTGATACCACCATTTTGTTTTCATGCAAAATACAATTAACTAAACTTGATTTACCAACATTTGGTTTACCAAGCACACAAAAAACAAATTTATTGGTTTTTACTTCTTCTTTTGGAAGATCAATTTTGGCAATTTGTTCAAAGATTTCGTAAATGTTTAGTCCATGGTCAGCAGAAATATAAATGGGATCACTTAAACCTAATTTACGTCAGTTCGCATTATAAATATGGTTATTAATTACGTTTTCAGCTTTATTTACTAACAAAATAATTGGTTTTTTTGTTTGCCGCAATTGCTTAACAATTAACATGTCATCTTGGTCAATTTGCCGTTGTTCATCAACGACATACAAAATGACATCAGCTTCCCTCATGGCAAATTGAACTTGCAGGTTAATCAAGTGTTGCAATTCTGCGTCACTAGACAATTTATTAACACTATATCCCCCTGTATCAATCAAAACAAAATCCTTATCTAACCAATGACAAAGGGCGTAATTACGATCTCTTGTGGTTCCTGCTACATCATAAACAATTGCTTTTTTTTGCCCTAACATCCGGTTAAATAAAGTTGATTTACCAACGTTAGGTTTTCCAATAATTGCAACTTTTAACATTTTTTAGTGACGTGGAGTAGGATCATCATCGTGATTAACATTCTTCACGTGATATTTACTTAATTCTTCATCAGTAAGTTTGTTTGGTGCTTCTAACATTAAATCTAGACCCCATGAGTTCTTAGGGAAAGCAATTACTTCCCGAATCGAATCTGCTTTTAACAATAACATTAGTAGACGGTCAAGACCTAACGCAATTCCACCATGGGGTGGGACCCCATAATTAAATGCTTCAAGTAAGAAACCAAATTTACTCTTAATTTCTTCTTCGCTCATTCCTAAAGCTTGAAATAACCGGTGTTGCACGGCTTTATCATGAATCCGAATGCTACCACCCCCAACTTCAAAACCATTAAGAACCAGGTCATAAGCATCAGCTTTTGCCATCTTTAAATTCTTTTCAAAACTATTCATTCATTCTTTATTTGGACTAGTAAATGGGTGGTGTGCTGCTACATACCGATTGGCTTCTTCGCCCCATTCAAATAATGGGAAATCAACTACTCAGCAGAACTTTAGTTCATCAGGGTTAACTAAATTAAAAGTCCGTAAAGCTTGGAATCTAACATTACCCATTGCTTTCTTTGCTACTTCTCAACTATCATTAACCATCAAAATTAAACCATCATCAAACTCAAAGTCAGCAATTACTTTTTCCATTAACTTTGGTTCTACTTTGTTTGCAATTGCATTATTATGTACTACTTTACCGTCTTTAATTTCTATTCATGCTAAACCCTTTGCTCCCTTATCAGTAGCAAGTTTAATTAATGCCATGATGTCATTTGGTTTTGGGTGGACGTTATTAAATAAACAACCTTCCAAAAAAGTAGTAGGTTCACTTGCTTTTAATACCTTGACATTTGAGTGATTAAAATATTTAGTTAAATCAATAATCTTATAATCAGCTCTTAAATCTGGTTTATCACTACCATAATCCCTAATGGCATCATCATAAGTAATTTTCATAAAGGGAGTATTTGGCAAGTTAACCATCTTACCTAAAATGTCATGAAACATAGTTTCAATTAAATTTAAGACATCTTCTTGACAAGTAAATGACATTTCCACGTCTAATTGGGTAAATTCAGGTTGACGGTCTAAGCGCATGTCTTCATCTCTAAAGCATTTAGCAATTTGGAAATAACGTTGCATGCCTGCTAACATTAATAATTGCTTATAGATTTGGGGAGATTGGTCTAAAGTATAAAAGGTGTTGGCTTTTTTACGATATGGAATAATAAAGCCATTAGCTCCTTCGGGAGTAATTTTGGTAATGCATGGAGTTTCAATTTCAATAAAACCATGGTCAATTAAATATTTAGTAATGGCAAAAATAAAATCACTGCGAAACTTTAACATTCGTTGCATGTTAGGCCTACGTAAGTCCAAATAACGGTACTGCAATCTAATGTCTTCATTAGCATCAGTTATATCAGCAATTATTAATGGACTTTCTTTTGAAGGAATATTATCAATGACTAAATCATCTAAAATAAGTTCATAATTACCAGTTTTAATTTTTGGATTTTTATCCTTGCGTTCTTGTAACGTACCAGTAACTTCAATGACAGTTTCTTTTGGTAAGTGTAAAATTCGATCAAAATCTTTGTGGTCTTTATTTACCACTACTTGTAAAACATCGTACCGATCAATCATATCCATAAAAATTAGACTACCTAATTTGCGCACTTTTCTGATTCATCCTTTTACTAAGATTTTTTTGTTTAAATCATTATCATTAATTTCACTAATTAATACTCGTTCCATTTTTATATAATTCACTTTCTAGTATCTATATCAATTTTATTTGTTATTATTGCTAATTCATAAGCAAATAAAATTAATACTGATTAATTAACAACCTGAAAGGAAAATAATTAACTAATGCCAGAACTACCAGAAGTTACTACTTTTATTAATAATTTGAATGAACATGTTTTAAACAAAAAAATCATTGATGTTGTAATTATTAGGAATAAAGTTATTAAGAATGCCACCGATGAAGAATTTAAAAAATTTTTTATTGGGGAAGAATTCACCATTATTAAACGGGATGGAAAATACTTAATCTTTTTCCTTACCCATGATAAACAAATGGTGATGCATTTAAGAATGGAAGGAAAAATTATTTATGATCATCACGATGATCCATTGCTAAATAAATCAGATTGAATCAATTGAATTTTTCCTAATCATGAAGAAATGCGTTATTATGACACCAGATTATTTGGTGCCATCAACATTTACACCAACAATGGATATGTTAATGACCCAGGTTTAAAGAAATTAGGTCCTGAACCATTTAGCAGTGAATTTACTTGACAATACCTTAAAGAAAAATTTAGTCACCATCCTAAGATTTATTTAAAGCAATTACTAATGGACCAAAGTATTATTGCCGGAATTGGCAATATTTATGCCAGCGAAATTTGCTTTGCATGTAAACTAAGTCCATATTTGCTTCCAAATCAATTAACTGATGAAGACTATAAAAATATTGTTAAATATACCAAAGAAATTTTAAGTGATGCCATTAAGTATAAAGGCACTACGGTTTCTTCATATGCGTATGATAGTAAGAACCATGCCGGTAATTACCAAAGCAAATTAAAAGTGTATGGACGACAAGGAAAACCATGCTATGTATGTGGTACACCCATTGAAAAAACTGAAATTGATGGACGGGGAACTTATTTTTGTCCACATTGTCAACATGTTATTATTCCACCTGATGCCAAAAATCCGAAAAAGCAATCCACAAAAGATAAGGATAACGATTAAAAAAAGTAATATAATTTATACGCTCTAATCCTTGTGGATTATTTGCATTTTTATATCCCATAATTATCCGAAGATATAAATACTTATAAATACAAAAAAGAAAGGAAGGTACAATTATGAACCAAATTGATGAAAACACGACTTATAAAATAATGTTTAATGATACATCGTGCAATAACATTGCTAGTTTGTCACACTTGTACATGCCGATTTTAGGTAAGGATGCATTGCTTTTTTACCAATGATTGCACACTGAATACATGATGGGAATGACCAGCAATGAAACCTTTAGTCAAACTCACCAACGGATTTTGCATTATTTGCAAGTTAATCTTGATCAATTTGATGAAATCAAAAGTAAACTGGAACAATATCAATTAATTAGTTCTTACTTTGATGAAGTTAACCATGAAGTTATTTATTGCATTAATCAACCTTTAAGTGTAAAGGATTTTCTTGCCAATGAAGTTTATGTGCAAACATTAAGGAATGTGATTGGGCAAGAAGAATTAGAAAAAACATTATTATTTTTAAGTCCAATTGATTTAAATGGAGTTTACACCAATATTTCCAATACAGTGCAAGCAATTGACAATAATAATTTTGAATTTAATGCTCCACAATACCAATTTGATTTCAACCAATTGTTTTGTGATTTATTAGGTAATAATGTGATTCTTGATTTAAGTCAAGATGAACATGTTTGCATTGAAGCTTACTTTCAAACCCATCAATATTCCTATTTGGACATCTTAAATGCCATTAAAACTTCATTACAACGCAAAAAGAATAAAAAATCTGAATATTGCTTAAACTTAATTAATTTCCAAAATAAAATGAAAGACTTAAGTTTGAGTCATAGCATGAATAATATCACTAAAGTATTGGAAGCAAAAGAAGATGCGATCAATTCCAACTTGCGTAATGAAACTGTGTTACGTGATAGTGCTTTATTTACTAATAATGAATTTGATCAAACTAAGCAAGACCAAATTCTTGATTGATATAACCAATATACCTTTAATCAATTCTTCCAAATCGTAACCAAAGATGTTCCGTCAAGTATTTTAGAAAAAAATGTTAATAGCATTGCTACGAAGTACGAATTAAGCAATGGCATTATTAACATGGTAGCTGATTTTACAATGTTTGAAATTGGCAAGTTAAATCTTAATTATTTTAAAAAAGTTTGTGCTACCATTAATAATTTAAATTTAAATAGTGAACTAAAAGTTTTAGATCACTTGCGTAAATTTAAAAAACATAGCATGAGTGTAAAACACAAGAATATCTTTAAGTTAAACGAACAATTGCAATTTAACTTAGATGATGATAAAAATGATAATGTAGTTGATGATCCATTTGCTGCTTTAAATGAATAAATATTAACCATCATTAATAAATGCTAACTAGATTATTCTAGTTAGTTTTTTATTTACTAGTTTTTTATAATTAATTAATTTTTATCTCCCATGAAGAAACGATTAAGAAGGTTGTCAAATAGAATTCATAAATGGATTAAAAAAATAGAGTGCACTTTTGCAATCTATTTCCTAAAATTAAGTAGATAATAAGAATAATTGACGTGGGTGGTTCATGGTAGTATTTTCTTAACATCCAGCAAATAGAACGCATTGCTGATACTAATATATTTACTTAAATAATGAAGGAAACTTTTTTCTTAGATAATCGTCTAAATAAAACAATCGAATGTGTTCCCTAGATAAATAAACTACCACAGTTAGAAAGATAGGAGCAACAAACATAAAAGTAATAAAACAAATTTTAGCCATCTTCATTTGACTTACTTTTAATTGAATAATTATTTTCTTGTTTCCTCAATTTTCTTACTAATATCTTGTTATTACTATATTTTCATTCTACTTATCTGGAAGTAAATAACATCAATCTTAACATTATTTAATTGCTCTTGTTTTTCTATCTTTTTTGTTTAATTGGTTATTATTACCATTATCTTTAAAAGAAAGAAACAGCAATTAAATAAAAATAAATATAACTTTCAAAGAGTTGCAAAAAATGTAATTTTGATTTTAATAATTGCATTAATAAATAAACGGTTTATCAATTTATCTTACTTTTAAAGCATTACTTTCATTGGGAAAGAAAACACCAGGATTTCATTTTCCATTTGGTTTATATTTCGCAAAGCATTATTACATTCTTATAGTTTTGTTATGCATCCTGCAAATTTGAACATGTCTTGTAATTAAGATGGTAAATTAGTTTTTTAGCAAGAAAAAGACAATTTTTATTAGGCATCATTATTAATCATTTGAGTTTAATTAACCATCATCATGACAAGATTTAATAAAATCATGTAACAATCATTAATGAAATATTCCATAAAAAATGTTATTAAGAACAGTAATCTCTTTTTTGAAATTGTTAGAATATTATGTTGTGATTTAGGCGAATGCTAAACTGACAACATGGTTATTCTATTCAGTATTTAAACATCAAAATTTGTAATGTAATCTTGGCTATGCATTTATTTTTAGTTGGATTGAATATTACCAACAAAAAAATCTACCTAATAAATAATCTTTTTAAGTTGTCATTTAATCATTAAATATTTTTTTAAATAAACCTCATTATAAGATAGTAAACATGAAATTAATTAATGATGAATTTCATGTTTTTAGTCATAAATAACTTTTGACTAGGTATTAATTTACTATCTTTCTTATTCCTCATTCTAAATACACTTAAAGATAAAACTTAATTAAGATGAAATAAAAAACTACCTAGTTAAACTAGATAGTTTTTTAAATACTTATTTTAATAATTAATTTTTTAAGTAATTAGAGATTGTTAAATTTTAGTTTGCTGGATAAGCAACGGTATTTGATTGAAGACTTCAACCTGAATCATTAGTGTCAGTAATAATTAAATAATAACTGCCACTTTCATTCATTGGATAAGAAGTAAGATTTGCTCCTGAGTCAAGAAGAGTGCCTCCGGTTTGATATCAAGCATACACTAGACCATTTAAATCACCAACATTAGGTAATCATAATTATTACTTACAATAGAAGCTTCCGGAGTAATAGGTTGTTGATGACCGCTTCCTTTTAAAATAATATTATGAGTTAATGCAATGGTTGTTGCATTATCATTTGGAATGGAAATTTGCAAACTAGGAGTATAAGTATTAATCAAAATAATACCCGAATAAATTGAATCATCAAGTGTACTATTTGTTAATTCAATTCTGTATGCATACGGTTTATAACAAGCTGCAGTAAATGACGAAATAGTTGAACCACTAATCGCAGCATTAGCTGTAGCCCCACTTACAGTTTGTCAACTATCAGAAGATGGATCTAAGTATTGTCAAGTGTAAGTTCAATCACTATTTAATGTTACTCCATCAACACTTGCATTGAAAGTAACACTTTGACCGTAATCAATAATTCCATCATCATTACCACTTGCACTACTAATTTCAGTAACTGAAGAATTTGCTCCATTCGAATTAACAAAACCGTATTGACTACTTGTAGGAGTAGCAGTAATGGTAGCAGAAGGTAAATTCATTTGAATAATATTTGAAGTAACACTAAAGTTAGAATTAACGTTGTTAGTAATTACACAATAATAACTACCACTAGAAGTTAAAGAATTTATTGTGTATGAAGTATCGCAAGCAGTTCAGGTTGCATTACTTGTATCACCAACTTCATTTGTACCGGTGTTTTTAGCAACAATTTGGGACAAATAATTTGGATTACCTACTTCATATCACGTATATGTAAAAGTATAATCAGTAAGATTATTTTGTTGGACAGAACCAGCGTCAGTTTCTCAGTTTTGTGGTAGCATCGAAACGTTTTGATTCCAGAAATTGTTATCAGTAACATTTAAGACATATTTACCACCGGATTGATAAATACTTGGAGTACTTGAACTTGCAGCATCACTAACGGTTATATCAAGTTTAGGTTTAATTAAATTTACTGTTAAAGTTGGTGAATAAAATGAATAACTAGGATTAGTAGAATCTCAATATTTAAGTCGATATGTTGCAGTTTGAAAACATTCAATTTGTGCTCGCATACTAGTTACATTATTCACAGCATCTGTACTAGGAACAGTTTGTCAACTATTTGATGCTTGATCAAAATATTGATAGGCAGATTTTCACGCTCCGCCAACAGCTTGTGAATATTGAAGTAAAGAAGAAGGCGCACGACTATTCAATTGCACTGATTCACCATAATATAAATAAGTTGAAGTATCATCTGAATTGGTAGAAATTTTTTGAACGTTGCTTACTTCACCAGTAGAGGTTAAAAATCCATAAGTGCTTTGCTTTGGAACTCCTCAGTAAGTAGAATAAGGAATAATATTCATGTTATACGTAAAATCAGTAGAAGTATTTACCACAATAATATTGGAAGTAACACTAAATGATGGATCATTACTGTTAGTAATTACACAATAGTAACTACCACTTGCAAGTAATCCAGCTGTAGCATATGTGGTTCCAGTGTAAACTGCTGTAGAATTACCCGCAGCATATCAAGAGTAAGTTAAATCACTAATATTGGCTGCACCTTCACTACTTGCTCAATAATTAGTACTTACAATACCAAATTGAGCAGGAGTTCCTGGATCGTACGTAACACTATTGGTGGTAGCAGTTACTCCTGTATTTTCATTAGTTACATTAATTTCGAATGCTGGAACAGTAACGTTAATCGAAACAATACCTGAATAAATTGGAGCATTCTTACCATCAGTTAACTTAATGCGGTATGAACCAGTTTGATAACAAGCAATTGCACTTGTAGCAGTAATAGTTGTTCCAGTTACTTCAATGTTAGGAGTGGTACCAGTAATGGTTTGTCAACTACCAGATGCTGCATCAAGGTATTGTCAAGTATAAGTTCAATTACTATTTAAAGTAAGTCCTTGTACACTCGCACTAAACTTAACGCTTTGACCATAATCAATGGTAGCGTAGTTAGTGGTGGTTGCAGTTGAATTA
>JAGCPI010000019.1 GCA_017645255.1 bacterium | reverse complement strand
TCATAAAGCTTGAATACCTTGTGTTTCATAAATATCGAATAATTCTAATCATTGATTTGGTTTTAATTGTTTAGACATAAAAAAACAATAATCCTTCCTTTCTCGAAAGAATTATTGTCCAATTTTAATGTCCTAGTCTATGAAGTTAAATTTCACTCTTATTTTTTTTAAATTGATCATTTTCATGAAGAAGATTGTTACCATTTAAAAATGCTTTAATTGGCATCATCTTCTTATTTTGCGGTTGAATTTGCAAGATCCTAATGGCCCCATCTTTTACTTTGATTATTAATTCTTGTTTATTGCAAGTAATAATGGTACCATTTGCAATTGCTTGATTAACATTCAAATTAGGAATAAAAGCAGCTTGAGCAATTTTAAATTGCAAATCATTTAAATACGTCATTGCTAATGGTTCATTAGCAAATGCATTGATGTGATTAATAATGATTGTACCTGGTTGATTTCAATCAATTATTAATTGTTCTTTTGTAATCATTGGGGCTAATGTAACTAATGATTCATCTTGCACTTTACTAATTACATAATCACTAAATAGTTCATCAAATTTGCTATTAATCATTTGCACCACTGCACTTTCCATTAATGCATATAGTTCTGTGTAATTAGTTTTTAATGGAATTAAATTAATATCAATCGTTGCAATAATGTTGCCATGATCCATTAGTTTATCCATATACATTAAAGTAAGTCCAGTTTTAGTATCCCCACTTAAAATTGCTCATTGCATCGGAGCAGCTCCTCTTCAGCGTGGGAGCAAACTAGCATGTAAGTTGACGCATTTATATTTGGGAATGCTTAAAATGCTGCTGGGAATAAATTGTCCATACGCACAAGTCACAATTAAATCAGGATTTAAGGTTTTAATTTGATCAGATGCTTCTTTAACCTTAACTGGTTGGGTTAATGGCAAATTATGAGCTAAGCAATATTGCTTCACCGCACTATATACATAATTGCCTTTACGGTCTTTTTCTTTATCAGGTTGACTAATTACTAAACATACGTTATATTTTTGGCACAACGCATCAAGTGCTACCATTGCAATGTGCGGGGTTCCCATAAAGATTATTTTTGGTTTATTCATGGTTAAATTACTTCGTTTTTTTCAAAAAATTTAAGTTTATTATTATAATTTAAATTATATTATCTGATGTTATTAAAACGATGTTCTTACATAGAAAGATAAAGAAAGAAGTAAATGCTAAATTAAAAACCGAACAATTCGGTGATAAAGAAGACCGGGCTAAGCAAATGTATGCGAACGCACCGGTCTTTAAAGCATTACTTTATGTCGCTTTACCAGGGATTTTGATTGCGTTCATGCAAGGGATGTTCATCTTTGCTGACCAAATCATGATGGTAAACCTGATTCCGACGGCGGGAACGCCAAACCTGACGGGTTTGTTTGGCGATTACACCACCAACATCAAGAACTTTATTGACTGTTGAAACTTTGCTTATCGGTCAGATTACGCGGCCCAAATTTCAACGTTTAGTATTGATGCTTTAATTCGTTTGACCGTCTCGCTAATTACACCAGGGCTTTATATTTTAAACGCAGTTACCATTCTTGTTGGTATGGGTACGGCGGTTAACTTCTCTAAAGCTATTAGTACACGCAACAAAGAAGCAGCTTATGATGCGTGAAGTACTGGGGTTATTAGTACTATTGTTATTTCTATTTGTTCTTCCTGTATTATTATTGGAGCTGCCCAAGCCTGAGTTACTAGTTCGGTAGGATCAGTTAACAGCGTGCAAGTTGCTAAGATCTTTACCACTCACCTTGGTGAATTCCAACAAACTGCTTATTACCACTTCCTACAAAATTCGGACTTGCATGCAAAGATGACGTTTGTTTATCCAGCTGCTAAGCAAGATCCAAAAATGTTTCCTGAACACACGGTTGTTGTTAGTCCATTAATTCCAATTCATGAAGTAATCAACGACCAAAAAGTTTTAGTAACACCAGCAATGATGTTACAACATCCATATCAATACATTTATTATCCATTCTATGCTCAATACCGGGCAAAAGCAATTTATTGATCTTCCGTATATTTAAGAGTTGATGCTGGTTTTAACATTTTTGCCTGCTTTAACCAATACTTCTCTCTAATGATTCGGGCTGAAGGTAGACAATTCTACCCAGCATTCTTAGCAACTTTAGCTAATGCACTTAACATTGTGCTTGATGCTATTTTCATTGATGTTGTTAAGATGGGTGTATTTGGTTCAGTAACTGCGCTAGTTACTGGTTGAGCTTTCAACGTTTTATTATTTATTGTTTACATTGCCATCATGGCACACCGCAAGAATGTCATGACGTACTTGAAGTTCGGCAAAGTTCGTTTCCGTTACTTCAAATGGGATATTGTTTGAATTGCCGTTGGGGTTGGTGCTGGTGCTTCCATTTGAAACGCTGGTATTGCCATGCAAGGAACCATTCAAAATATTACTCTAACTGAAACCACTGTTTTAACTAAATTACCAGTCTCTCCATCGTATTACGTTGAATTAAACGGTGCGATGTTACCAATTGTTAACTTCTTCTTCAACGTTCTATATGGTACTGTTCAAGGTGGAGTTGCCCTAGTTGCTTACAGTTATGGAGCACGTCGGTACGACCGGGTTCGCAAAGAATTCTGAATGACACTTGCCATCGTAGTTATTTACGGTTTATTCATCTTCTTATTCATTGGTTGAGGTATTGATGAATACATGCTAGATGGATTTAGAGTAACCGAAGGTATTCCTGATCCTGAAAATGCATATAAATTCTTTGTCAATGCACGTTACTTCCTACGTCCAACTATTCTTGAAATTCTAACTTACTCCTTTGCTACTCCTGCTTTACTTCTATACCAAGCATTAGGAAAGATGTTCTCTGCTGTTACTGTTTCTGGTATTCAAGGATTTGTCTTCTCATTTATTTCCCTATACGTTTGTCAAGCAATCGCAGTTGATATGACTGCAAGTGGCAACGGTCAAGGTGGTATGGATTTATTCCTATTCGCATTAGCAATCGATAGTAGTATTTGTGCGATTATTTCATTTACTTGATCAGCCTTATACTTAAAGTACAGGCTTGGTAAGCCGACTCGAATGCAAATTGACCACATCTGCAAGCGGATTATGAAGATTGACTTCTCCTTATTCAACGAAGCAATTGATCCTGCAAAGTCATTACCAAAAGCAGTTGTAATTGTTCAAAAATAATTAAATTAAAAATAAGTCCAATTTGGACTTATTTTTTTATGTACTTTTTTAAGTATTAAATAAAAATAGGATTGATTAAACTTTGATTTGGAATGATATTAATCTCTGGTGTCAATTTGGACACATAAATAAACCAGTTGTAAATATTGATGGTGATATGTTCTAGTTTATAGATCATTTATCAGTTGAAGTAACTGCTTAGTTTGGTTATGATTGCTTACTCCTTTTTGCTTTAAAATCTTAGTTATTAATAAGTCTAAAAGAGCAATAAAAAAATAGGAACTTGGCAAATTCCTATTTACAAATCAAATTTTCTAAGTTCTTATTTATTTCTTATTATATTTTTCAATTAGTGGTTGAATTTTATAGTATATGAATTCAAAATATTGATTGTGAATGGTTTGTACTTCTCTTTTCATTGCATTCCCAATATTTTTTCCTAATGCATCAACTCAATATTGTTGACTGTAATAAGTTATTTTATCAATTAAATGGATTGCTAAATTGATTAAAGTTACTACTCCATCAACATCTGACATAATTTTTTCGTGATTAAGATCCATTGCTAAACGATTAGCTTGAGCACCTCAAGTTCCTAATTGCGGTATATAATTAATCATTGTTTCTAATTTTAAAAAATTAATCACATCGTCACACCGTCTTAATAGTTTGATAAGATTATCAATTAATTCATCACAAACAATTCGAATATCCTTTGCCATCAAATATTTCCTTTCTTGTAATTGCTTAAATTATACAAACAGGCTTTAAACTACTGTTATAAAACATCCTTTATTTTAATAGATGATTCCTAAATAATTTAGTGGCTTAATGTGTTATAAATAATTGGAACAAATTAATGTCCTAATTATTTAAGATTTGATTCATAATGTTATTCTTTCTTATTCTTAATTGCTTTTAAGCGTGCATCAATTAATTCAAAATATAGGTCATGAATAGTAATTACTAATTCTTTTAAAGCTTTGCCATTATCAGCAAACAAATTATAAACTTCTTTTGCACATGGAGTTTTTAAACAACCTGGGATATCACCTCGCAGTTTAGCATAGTTTATTTGTTCACAAGCAGCTTTATATGCTTCTGCGATTTTGCTTGAATCAATTTTGTAGTTTAGTTTGTCAATTAAATGAATTCCTAAATCAATTGGCGTAATTAAGTCAGCATATTTTGCCAATTTTTCTTTTGTTAATAAATAATGTTGTGCCATCGAATGAGCAGAATTGCCTCAATTAAAAAGGTGTTCATCTGGATTCCAATTATTTTTATAATAAAGAAAAATCGCCAAGTAATAATATTGGGTTAATGCATTCGCAACATTATTCATTAGATTTTGACAAATTTGATTGACATCTAGTTCCATTTTTATCTTTCTATCCTTTCATAATTGAATTATATCCAACAGTAATATCTAATTTTATTTGTCCAAATTAGTTAAATATCATCATTGATTAAATTTCAAAATTATTTAAAATATTAACCATATATGGATAAGAAATTTAAAAGTTTATTTAACCACATGGGATTTAA
The DNA here is from genome assembly GCA_017645255.1 of bacterium. The sequence goes on along the minus strand of JAGCPI010000019.1, from coordinate 17,243 downwards.
AAAGTCCCAAGTGAAGAAAAAACAAAAAGAAGTTCCGTTTGGCAAGCAAGTATTTGTGGCTAATACTGATGACAATCCGAATCAAGTTTTGAATTTTACTAAGGAATTAGTGGTTCCAATTAACCCTTTGTTAAAACATGACGTGCTCATCATGAATAACCAATACCAAAACAAAATCATTGAATTAAAGGACATTTGCTTGGAATATAAAAAACTTAATCATCCAAATACCGTCATTTTTAATAACTTAAATTTAAGTATTTATGCAGACCAAATTGTTGCGTTAATGGGACCAAACGGGGTGGGGAAAACTACCTTGTTTGAAATCATCACGCAAATTCGCAAGCAAACTAAAGGGAAAGTTATTTTTTATGATGACACAATGAAACAAAATCCCAGTAAGTACATTAGTATGCAAACCCAAGACTTTAGTTTTCCCAGCGGTTTATTAGTTAAAGATGTTATTCAGTTCATTGTTGATCTAGAACAAATTGATTTACAAGAAAACATTGGTGAATATAAGCGAATGTTAAAAATCTTTAAGCTTGATACCGTCTGATACGAAAAAGCAAGCAAATTATCGGGGGGACAGCAACAACGTTTAAACTTGTTTATTTCGTTGCTTAACTATCCGAAGGTGCTATTGCTTGATGAATATGCTACTGGTCTTGATGTTAGTTCAAGGGAACTAATTGAACAATTTCTTATTTCGTATGTAAAAGCTCACCATGTAACTTTATTATTTATTTCCCACGAATTAGGAGGACTTACGCAAATAGCCCAACGTTATTTGATTATGGGAAATAAACAAATCATGGTTGATTTACCGCATGAAGAAGTAATCAAACAATTTGGTAGTGTTAATGATTTTGTGCGTTACTACATCAAATAATGAGGATAAATAAAAAGTAAGAGCGTTTTTTCTCTTACTTTTTTGTTTAATCTTAATTATTTACTAAATCCAAAATAAAAACACATCGTGTCAAAAAGGGTGTGCACCAAGACTGGATACATAATGTGACGGTATTCAATTTGGGTTAAAGGAATATTAAATGCCCCACTAATTACTTGGGCATATGCTTGTACTAATTTTTTGGTGTTTTCATCCGTATAAACTACGGTACAAGATGTTACCGCAACATTTTCCTTTTTCGCCCGTTTATGGACCCAAACAATAATTTTTTTGACCGCTTTATCATAATTACTTTCAGTAGCTTTTAAAGTATTTTTTTGATCAAAAAGAATGATTGGGACGCGGGAAAGCATTGCTAGACCTTTAATAATGAAATGGTCAATTCGACCCCCTTCTTGCACCCCTAAAAGATTCTTACAAATAATATATTGCATGCATCCATTGTTTTCTTGGGCAACAATTTTTTGAATCATCCGGTAGTCAATTTTATGGTTATTATCAATTAATTCTTTAATGTCATAAACCATCTTTTCAATGGCAACCCCAGCACTTAAAGTATCAACCACTCAAACCTTATCTTTATATTTATCTTCCGTTGCCACCACTTGACTAATATGCATAAATTGACTTGACAATTGGCTACTAATCGCTAAATAAATCACTCGTTCGTATTCTTTTAATAGTTCATCAACTTTATCAAAAAATAATTTTGGTTTAGTCGTGGAAGTCTTGTAGTATTGCTTTTTGGACGCACTTTCAAGGATTTGTTCCACTGTAATATTGGATGTTGCATCGGGAATGTTTTCACCACTTGGGGTGGTTAAACCAAGGGGTAAAACATAAGTATCTTCAATTTCAGGATTACCATTTGACCCAACGCTTGACACAGTATCAACTAAAATTGCAAATTTTTTCATTTATTACTCCACGTTATAAAAAATCATAAATAATAGTATAAGTAAGTAATAATAAATTATAATTAAAACATTAACTATTTTATATTTTAATGGAGATTAAATATGGCAGAATTAACAAACAAAGTTGAAATTCAAGGCGATATTTCCGGTATTCGTAAAACTGAAAACGGATCTATTTTTGCTCAAATTAACCAAGAATTTACGGGACATGACAGTAAACCACATGTTCGCTTCTTCAGATTCTACATTCGTAATGACAAGGTTAAAGAACTAGAACCTCTATGCACTGAAGGTGCAAAGGTTACAATTAAGGGAACCTTAGATATCTTTAAATCAAAATTCGGTCCAACTGTAATGGTCGATGTTAATGAAATTGTTCCTGATGCTTCTCAACCAGCACCAAGTGCAAAGTAATTTAAATTAAGCTTAAACTAAAATTTTTACACGGACAAAATGAGTGAAAAGTTCAAAGTTGACAAGGAACTAAATTTTGCTGGTAGTTTGATTTTAGCTTCCGTCTTATTATCAAAGTATAACGTTGAACTAGCTAATATCAGCATCAACGAAAATGGTTGCTTTGTGGAATTTAGTACTAAGCAAATCATTTCCAGCAATGACCTTCAAAACATCGAAATTTCTTGCTATGACCTTATTGATCTAGCAGGACGAATTACTCTTGGTTCAAAGGATCATTTAAATAAGTACGAACAATACTTTAGCGAACACAATACCCAACCTTCTAATTTCTACAATGTCAATGGTCAAAATGTGTACAGTTTTGGCTATGAACTAAAAGTTCCATTTGACATTAAGACAATTAAAGTCTTTAAACTATTAAGCATTGGGGGTACAAAGTGATTAAATGATGATCACAATGAAACCTTAGTGCGCATTAATGCAATTGCTTTCTCCATCGAAGCAGAAGCAAAAGCATTTTTGGAATTTGATAAAGAACGTAAAGAACGTGACCACCGAAAGATCGGGGAAGATTTAAAAATTTTCCGTTTAGATCCATTAGCTGGTCAAGGTCTTCCATTATGATTACCACGGGGATTTGCCCTAAAGGACACCCTATCGAAATTCATTAATGGAGTGGAATTCAAATACCACTTTACACCTGTATCTACTCCAATCCTAGGTAGTGTTGATCTTTACAAAACTAGTGGTCACTATGCTCACTATAAAGACAACATGTTCCCTGAAATTACTTTACCTGATGGTGAATCATTGGTATTACGCCCAATGACCTGTCCACACCACGTGTTGGTATATCGCAGTTTCCAACCATCTTATAAAGACTTACCAATTCGGTTAAGTGAAGACTCAATTTTGCACCGTTACGAAGCAAGTGGGGGTTTAACTGGCCTTGAACGGGTTCGAACAATGGATTTGGCTGATATCCACATCTTTGCTCGCCCTGACCAAATTAAATCCGAAATCAAGCGAACTTACGAAATGCTAAAGGAAATTCATTCCGTTTTAGGAATTGAATTCTGCAGCGTTGATTTATCTTTACACGATCCAAATGATAAGGCTAAATTCTATGACAATCCTGAAATGTGAAAGAACGCTGAAAACCAATTAAGAGAAGCTCTTAAGGAATTAGGCGTTAACTACAAGGAAGAAGTTGGAGAAGCAGCCTTCTATGGTCCAAAGATTGACTTCCAAGCAAAGTCAGCTTTAGGTCACACTGTAACTGTTTCAACCATCCAACTTGACTTCTTATTACCAGAACGTTTCAAATTAACTTACAAGGATAAGGATAATACTGAAAAACGTCCAATCATGATTCACGTTTCGGCAATTGGTACTTACGAACGGTTTGTGGCAATTTTACTAGAACAAAGTAAGGGTAAATTACCTTTATGACTAGCACCTGATCAAGTTGTCATCATTCCAATTGATAACCAATACATGGATTACGCTTTGGACATCGAAAAGCAACTTCGTGAATATGACATCAGAACCACTATTGATAGCAGTGAAGAACGGCTATCCAAGAAGATTCGGGATGCTCAAACACAAAAAATTCCTTACCAAATTGTCATTGGTAAAGATGAATTAAAGAATAAAACAATTTCCGTACGGAAATATGGTGAAGACCTTGCAAAAGAAATGACTTTAGATGAATTAATTACCATCTTGCAAGATCACATTAAACACCACGTACGTTAGTTTAATTCAATAAACAAAAAAGATTATTCCCTTCAAGGGAGTAATCTTTTTTCTTAAATAATTTACAAAATTGACCATTGGAAAATTTATTAATTTATTTATAATTAATAAAGTATGGTCAATAAAACAAAAAAAGACGTCAAACAGGAATTTCGGTCAGAAATGACCCGTTTAAAGAGCACCAAAGCCATCTTGTTTTTGATCAATACTTTCTTTTGAAAAAATAAAATTGGTCCCATTATTGTTTTCTTATTTCCTTTTTGTGTAGTATTGCTGTGCTATTTAATTGATATTCCCACTAAACAGGACTACACTTCATTTGCCAGCACGAATATTTTGTTTATTCCACTTTCTGCTACCCCCGTTCCTTTATTTACTGCTCCCCTTTTGTTAGTAGAAATTAAGAAATCAATTTTGCTAAAGAAAATCGGACAAGCACACGTGGGAGCATTTTATTACATGGTCATTGCTGGTACTTACTTTGCACTACTATCGTTTTTGTCGGTTTTGTTGTGTGAAGTATACTGGTTAATGTTCATGAATGTGCACATTGTTGATTACTTCAACATTAAAGATGGATTTAGTGTTTTTTATGCAATCGTTTGCTTAGTATTAGTTTCGATTAGCTTAGGTTTATTAATTGGTACCACTTTAAAAAATCCAAGTCCCATTCCGATGATTGGGATTGCGGTGCTATTTATTTCGTTTATTTTAAGTGGAACGATTGTCCCCCCTGGGGATTTAGCCAAGGTGCAAGCCATTAAATACATTAACCTCTTTTCCCCTTTAAACTATCCACTTACGTTAGTTAACATTAATTATTATTATTGAACAACTTCTGCCCATAATATTTTTGCGGTTCACAGTCATTTCTTGATTTATGGTTCAACTTATCCATTTCCGCACCCAAAAAATTTCTGGGAATTTTTGATGGATTATTTGGAACCTGCTACTTATGTTTCTTTTTATGATCCATGACAAAAAATTCTCGCATTAGTATTCCCATGAGTGGTAGTAAGTGGATTTACTTTAATTAGTTGAAAGTGCTTCTCTTGAAGTGCCCGCTAATTCTTTACATTAAGCAAAGAATTATTAAATTATTTATATAATTATTTTTAAGGATAAAAGTTTAGATTTTATGAAATCAAAAATTATTAAGAAATTATCAATTAATTTTGAAAAAGAAATGGTCGTTGACCAAATCTTTATTGATAAAGATGAAATTCAATTTCACCAAAAACGTTTAACCGAATTATTTAAAGATCTTCCAAAAGAAGAACAAAATAAAAGGATTAATGATGAATTAAAAACCATCATTTTAAAAAACAACTTTTTTAGCAAGATTATGGAATTCATTACTCCTTATTATGAATTTGATTTGGATGCTGATGAAGTTAACCGGGCGAAGGAACAAGTTAAGCAAAACTATCCGAGTCGGAAAGATGATGTAATTGAAACGATGGCGGAAAGAGTCATCGAAAAGCAATTGATTTATGATGATTTGCAAAATCAATTCCACATTAAGCTAACGCAAGACCAAATTGATAAAATGCTAGAAGGAGTTGCTAAGCAAGCAAATGATACTGTTGAAAACATTAAAAAGGATGAACCAAAGTACATTACGCTTGTAAGTATCTTGCAAACTGAATACATTACCAGTTTTTTACTAAATCGCTTCCCATTACGGGTTAACTTGCCATTTGATTGAAACACCCAACAAATTATGTTGTTTAGATTACCACCAGGGGTGGTACCAAATCCTAACCCAAATAATGCAGCAGCTCCTGATAATAACAACAAGCCTGCTTAATGGTAAGAAATTAATTTATTATTTTTAATTTTTTTTAATATAATTTATAACATACAAATAAAAAGAAGTTAATAACACTCACCTTGTCATTGCAAATAATGCACAAGGTTAAAACAAAACAATTGCAAAATATAGGCTTTTGGAGAAGTAACTTTTTTGTTATTTCCCAAAAGTTTTTTTGATGAGGTAATATGTTCGCTACAAACAGCATTAACAACAAACCACGTAGTATTAATAACAACAAATACAACAATTTAATTAACAACGAAATTAAGTTTAAAGAATTTACTTTAATTGACAGTGATGGGCAAAATCTTGGCATCACCAAACGTGATGTAGCACTAAGATTAGCACAAGATAAAAACTTGGATCTAGTGCTCATTAGTAATAAAGTTCCTAACGTTGTGTGCAAGATTATGGACTATGGCAAATACGTGTATGATCAACAACGGAAAGCCAAGGACAATAAAAAGAACCAAAAGAAAATTAAAGTTAAAGAAGTTAAAGTTAAACCAACCATTGGTGATAATGATTTATCCTGAAATGCTGATCACATTAAGGAATGAATTGCTGATGGGGACGTCGTTCGAATTGTGGTCAATGCCAAAGGACGAATGTTAACCAAAAAAGAACTTATTTATGATGTTTTTAATAAGTTATTAACTTTAGTTGGTGATGTTGTCACCGTAAGAAGTCCACTTAAAATGGTAAGTCCGACTGCTTACGAAGGCATCTTAGAACCAAAGAAAGGAAAATAAAATATGAAACTTAAAATGAAAACAAAACGGGCTTTTGCCAAACGTTTTCATGAAACAGCTAGTGGTGAACTAAAGCACAAACACGCATATCGTTCCCACCTTGCTAGAAATAAGACAACAAAACAAAAACGTCATCTAAGAAAAGATAGCATTATTTCTCTATCCGACAAACACCGGGATCGCTATCTATTACAAGATAAGTAAAAGGGGGGTAAAGACACATGAGAGTAAAAGGTGGACCTGCAACAAGAAATCGTAGAAAAAAATGATTAAACCAAGCTGAAGGTAGTTTTGGTACTAGACACATTTCTTATCGGATTGCAAGACAAACTGTTATTCGGGCTGGCCAATATGCGTTTGCTGGTCGTAGAGCAAAGAAAACGCAATTTAGGGAATTATGAATTGCGCGCATTAATGCTGCTGTACGTGCTTTAGGTTTTACATACAGCAAATTCATGGCAAAATTGCACGAAAAGAAAATTGATATTAATCGCAAGATGCTAGCTGAATTGGCCTTCAATGATTTACCTGCTTTTAACGCTTTAGTTAAACAAGTAATGGCTTAATAAATGCAATAAAAATATGGAATTAATTTTTCCATATTTTTTTATTTATTAATCCTTTTTTTGCAAAGGTTATCCTATTAAAAATAAATTAATAAAATATAATAATTATTAGTAATTTGCAAAGGAAATAAGATGAATTACGACAAACAAGAAATCTTAACCAAACTAAGGACTGCTAAGAACTTAACGGAATTAGTAGAAATTAAAAATAAGTTAAGTAAACAATTAATTGACGATTTGCAAACCCAACTAGCAAAAACAACAGATGTGCAAGAAAAACGCACTTTGGGCATGCAAATTAACCAAACAAAAGCTTTTTTACAAGAAGACTTTATTACTGTTCGCAATGAATTTGCGAAGGAAAATAATCATGTTCACTATGTAGTAAAAGACGCAACAAATACTTTAGAATTTGGTCGTTACCATGTGCTAGAACAAGTAAATGATGAATTACTTGGAATTTTCAAAGGCCTTGGTTTTGACATTAAATGTGGAGACGACATTGTTTCTACTTACTGGAATTTTGATGTTTTAAATATTCCAGAAACACACCCATCTCGGGCAATGCACGATTCATTTTTTTGTGATCCATTAACAATTTTAAAAACGCAAAACACCGCTTACAGTGCTTACTTCACGAGTCTTTTAAAAGAAAGACGCAATGATATTCGCATTTGTTCATACGGCCCAGTTTACCGCAAAGATGATGATGACGCAACGCACAGTCACCAATTCATGCAAATTGATATGATTTGAATTAGAGATAAACTAAATATTGCTAATTTGAAGTGAATTACTGACTACATGCTAAAGAAATTCTTTGGTAGTCAAATTAAGACTCGTTATCGATTATCATTCTTCCCATTCACTGAACCTAGTTTTGAAGTTGATATTAGTTGCTTCAAATGCCATGGCAAAGGATGTGCTACATGTAAACACAGTAGTTGAATTGAAGTAATGGGAGCAGGCGTAGTGCACAAGAATGTAATTCGCAACTTAGGTTTAGACCCTAATAAGTACCAAGGAATTGCCTTTGGACTAGGCGTAGAACGTTTTGCAATGTTGAAGTACCAAATCGAAGATATTCGAAATTTCTATACGAATGACTTCAATTTCTTAAAACAATTCAAATAAATTACAAAGAAGGAAAAAGAAAATGATTGTTTCAAAAAATAGTTTAATTCATTTATTTAAACAAATGAGTGTTGATGTTACTCAAATTCCAATTGATAATCATGAATGGATTAATGCTTTTAGTTCCCTTGGAATTGAAGTAGAAGAAATTCACACTTGTAATTTAAGTGAAGATGATTACAGTGTGGTAAAAGTAGAAAGTTGTTACGAACACCCAAAATCAGACCACTTGCATGTATGTAAGGTTAACGATGGTAAACAAATTTACACGATTGTATGTGGAGCACCAAATGTCCATGCTGGGATGTATACAATCATGGCACGTTTAAACACCATCATGCCTGATGGTCGAATTATTGAACCACGCGAAATTCGCGGTACTAGTTCATGTGGAATGCTTTGTGGTTTACATGAATTATTTCCAGCCATTGAACCATACATGTTGCCAATTGATTGCAGTGGAATCATTGATCTTGAAGAACAAGGTAACATGGATGAAAAATTCCATTTAGCACCAGGAGCAAAAGGTTGAATTAAATACTTGATGCTAAATGATGATATTTTTGATTTGACGTTAGCTACCAATGCGGGTTATTTAAATGGTATTTTACCAATTGGCTTAGCATTACTAGCTTACTGAGATTTAAAGTACATCCTTGATGTTAATAAAATCGTTGACCACGAAATTAATAATGTAACTTGCACTGGTGTGTGTGGATTAATTAAGTTTGAAGAAGACAACCACCGTCCTGATTACACAATCAGAATGATTCTTGCCCACAACTTCTTAAAAGCTAACGATTTAGCAAACGCATATGCATTAAAATTATCACACTACTTTGCTTACAGTTTCATTCCTTTAACTGGTAGTTTAAGTCGCAAAGGTTTACACGTGGTTAAGAATGAACGCGAATGCTTAATGAACAACCCAACTGGTAATTATTACGCCATTCCAAGTGATACATTATTATTACTATCAAATCAAGAAGTTGTTGCAATGGTTGGGGTATTAGCAGACGAAAAATACATGCCAAAATTCGAAGAACACGGTTTTTACTTACTATTTGGTGATGTTAATGCATATCATGTTGGCCAAGTCCTAAAAGAAATTGATTATGATAGTTATAATGCTCGACTAGCTACAAAAGGTGGTTCGTTCTGATTTGCTAATCACTATATGCGTACTTTATTCCCATCCACAAATGAATGTGAATTCTTAGTTAGTGTCTTTAGAATGAAGCAATATATGCAATTAAATTGCACATGACAAGAATTATTTGCTAAATTAACTAGTTACAAAGACTTTGATGAATCCAAAGTTATTCACCAACTAGATTTAGTAGGAATTAGCTATGACTCTGACAAGGATTGCTTCTTTATTCCTCCATATCGCACGGATTTTGAAAACGATAACGATTTAATTGAAGAAGCATTACGGTTTATTAACGTTAACTTGCTGACGCCTGAACCAATCACGGCCCAACTAATTACTGATCAAGACACTTTTGTTTACGATAACGTCAACAAGGTTCGCTCTTATTTAGTTGACCTTGGTTGTTATGAAGTTAAAACTTATCGCTTAACTTCCAAAAAGGATTTGCATCAACAATATCACCAAGAATATAATGATGAAGAACAAGTAATCCTAAATCCAATTAGTACTGAACGGGAAGTAATGAAGCACACGTTGTTTAGTAGTTTATTTAACATTGATCAACTTAACTTTAGTAAAAAGAACTACATGGTCAAAAATATTTTTGAAGTAGCAAACCTTTACTGAGAAAATAATTCCCACACTTCCATGATTCTTGGTGCATTATTTGACACTGATATCAGCATTGCTGATAACAAGATTGTGGGAGGAAGAAACTTAAATTTAAGTTTAATCTTCAACTTACTACACCACATCGGTCAAATTATTTGCCATGAAGATTTAAATTTTGAAATTGATGAAGATAACGCAAACGAACAATTTGTCCGCTTATATAGTATTCGTTATGAAAATAAATATCTTGGTTACATTGGAATTGTAAACAAGCAATTTGAAAACTTTGTCATTGAAGCAGATAATGCTTCAGTTTATTACCTTGAATTAAACCTTGAAGCATTATGTAACATTGCCCAAAATGTTGAAAAAGAACAATACCATGTGGTTGATAAGATGCCATGCATTACACGGGATGTAAACGCAACAGTTGCCAAAACATTTGATGCATCATTGATGTTGCACGAATTACAACGGGAATTACCAACGAAAATTCATGGTTTTAGTGAAATTCGCATTAAAGATGTATATGCCCCTGCTAATGAAGAAACCAAAGTAATTACCTTCAGTTACATCGTTAATCCAACCAAGACTTTAACTAAAGAAGATATTGCTTATATTGAAGAACAAGTCAAGAAAGCAATTGATAATAAATTAAACTAATTTGTAAAAAGTGAAAAAGTTAGAATTCCAAGACGAAAGAGATAAATATAAGAACCTCAAATTAACCTTTCATGATGCTTTAATTGCTAAGCAAGTATTTCACTACATTGAAAGCACTTTGAAAAAGTACGTGACTTACTTGTTAATTGCTAACATTTATTTTGCGTGCAGACAACTAACTTTGATTTACAAGCAATGTGAAGGCACCATTTGGCGAGGCTTTATTAATGGTTACATTAAATACTGGTTATTAATCTATTTAATTCCTTTATTTGCATTTGGGATTGTGTTACCGGCAGCTTTAGTTAGTGTAATTTACGTTCCCGCCTTTAAAATTTGGTTGTCATGAATTATCATTGGGTGTTTGTTTATCATTCTAATTTCGCCTTATAGTATTGTTTTAATGAATTATTATTTCAAAAAAAATCTAACCAAAAAATATCACAACCAATTACAAAAAGTCAAAATCCAATAACATTAATTATCTAGGCGTAAATGCCTAGATAATTTTTTTTAAAATGTTTTCATCTTTTATAAAAGTCATGTTTAAATTAGTGTAAAATATAAAAAATTTTATCTTCATTAAAAAGTCATCATGACGTGAAAATTTAGTAAAAATAAAAAAGCAGTTCAAGGTGAAAATGAGGAAAAACCAAAACAACCTTCCCACCATTTGTTCACGAAAAAGTTTGGTCACGAACCACGAAGTGCTTTAAATAATCCAAATGAACCAGTTGAAAAAGGGAACTGGATTGGGGTTATTAGTATTGCAATTTTAACGTATGCGTTGGGTATTGGGTGGTACATTCCAGGGGGGATTGCAGTCCCATTTGTTGCAACTTTTGCTGGTGTAAGTGAAAATAATGTCGACTTATCTTTAACGATTTATTTGGTTGGATTAATCGTTGCCAGTTTGTTAGTACCGCTGTTCTTTTATAAAGTAAACCGTAAATGAATTATCGTGGGATCAGCAATTGCATACGGAGTATGTAACATTATCATTGGTGTAAGTGTTAATTTCCCAATGCTTTTATTCTTTAGGTTTGCTAGTGGAATTTTCCACGGAGCAATTTTTGCTGTTTGCACCGTCGTAGTAAGTTCACTAGTGCCAAAGAATAAACGGGGTGGGGCAGTTGCATTATGCTTTACGACGGTTTTTGCTTCAACCGTTACGCTGGTACCAATCTTTACTTATACTTCAACGCTTGGTTTACCAACTACGAGTGTGCATGAATTATTAACTAAAGATTTTGCCTTTTTGGAACAATACCGGAAGTTAGCAATGTATGCTCAATACTGACGATGAGCATTTATTGTGACTGGCATTATTACCTTTGCTTCTGCCATCTTAATTATTTTCATTATTTCCAAAAATATTCCAATTGCTGGTGGTACCAAAAATCCTTGAAAGCAATTGTCAATCTTACTTTATTACCCATTTGATTTAGCCATTTTATTTGGCTTATTAATTTTCCTTGCAATTTTTATTGTTTACCCATTATTGCAAAAAGAATGAGTAGCAGATGGAGTAGGAGTGATTGCCCAAGCACCTCAATACCTAGCATTAGTATTAGCGATTTATGGATTAGCAAGTACATCGGGAAACCAAATTGGAGGTTGATTTGCTAACGGTCGGACATTCCCTAATATTTATTATTTAGTATTAGGAGTTATTGTTGTTACCATTTGTTTAATTATTTGTGTAGGAGCAAAGTCAGCTGGTGCCATCTTTGCTTTCACTATCATCTTACCATTTGTTGCTTATACAGTTCTTCCAAACATTTATTCAATTTCTCTTCCGTTAGCAAGACACCATGATCACACTGACGCAGTTGATTTGGAATCAGGAATTACTTTCCTTGTAATTGGTTTAGGTGGTATGATTGGTACTGCCATTGGTGGACCAATTTGTACTTATCACTCTGGACCTTTAGCAGGTCAATATAATCCAGCAAACTTTATCATTGTTGGAGTAATTGTGTTATGTGTTTGTGTGGTTGCATTTTGCTTACTAATTCCAATTCACTGGTATATGCATGTAAACAAATTAGTGGAAACCAAGTATAAATTCTACAATCAAGTTTTCCATGGTTTTCCTTTCATTATTGATGAATATTCAACTGCCGAAGTAAGAGACTATGCTTATAAGCAAAAGGAAGTTAATTCGCATGTAAGAATTTGGGAAATTAAGCCTCTTTTCATTCGTAAACATGTACAAAGTAAGCAAGATAATAAATAGGTTAAGTTTATCTTAACCTTTTTTTATTCACAACAAAACATAAAAAATTTGGTAATTAATTTTTATTTAATGTTATGATTAGTAAAATATGTTTAAGCATCCGTTATTAAGAAAAAATCAAAAAATTATTAATGGTGATAATTTAAATGCCAATCCCAAGAAAACAAATGTGATTGGAATTTTTAGCATTTGTATTTTTACATTTGCCTTAGGTCTTTGCATGTTTATTCCAGGAGGAATTGCTAATCCTTTGATCGCTACTTTTGCCCAAGTCACTGAAAATAATGTCAACTTATCATTAACCTTATATATGATTGGCATTATTACTGCTTCGTTATTTGTTCCGCTTTTATTCTTCAAATTTAACCGCAAATACATTTTAGTTTGATCAGCAATTATTTTCTTTATTGGTAATATTATCACGGGAGTAAGTGTTAATTTTAGCATGTTACTATTCTTTAGATTCCTAACTGGGTTGTGCCATGGTGCCATGTTTTCAGTGGGAGCAGTAGTAGCTGCATCATTAGTTCCTAAAAATAAGCAAGGAAGTGCAGTAGCAATTTGCTTTACTGCTTTATTTATTGCGGGCTTTACACTACTTCCATTGTTTTCTTATACTAGTTCACTAGGATTACCAAGCGTTGGAGCATCTTTATATCCTGCAAAATTTTTAGCAACTTACCGGGCTTTACCAATGGCTAGACAATACTGAAGATGAGTATTTTTTACTACTGGAATTATTGTGGCAGTAAGTGCATTATTAATGCAATTATTCATTTCCAAAGATATTCCTTTAAAAGGGGGACAAAAAAATCCGTGAAAGCAATTATCAATTCTTTTATATTACCCCTTTGATCTTTCCATGATTTTTGGTTGCTTAGTGTTCCTTGCGATTTTCTTAATTTATCCGTTATTACAAAAAGAATGAACTGCTGCTGGGGTTGGATTAATTGCTAATCACCAAGATTTAGTAGGAGTATTAGTTGGATGTTATTGTTTAGGCATGATGATTGGTAATCAATGAGGTGGGAGGTTTTCCAATGGTAAAACCTTTCCGACTGTTTATTACATGTTGTTATGCTTAATCATCATTGTGATTTGTTTAACAATTTGTGTAGTTTATAAAAATCCAGTGGGAATTTTCATCTTTACGATTTTAGTGCCAACCTTTGGGTATGCAGTACTACCAAATACGTTTGCACTTGGGATGAGTTTAGGTAGACACCATGATAAAACTGAAGCCGTGGATTTGGAATCAGGCATCAGTGAATTTATGGTGGCAGGCGGAGGGATGATTGGAAGTGCCATTGGAGGTCCAATCTGTACGCACCATACTGGAGAATTAATTGGTAAATATAACGCCAATAATTTCTTTATTGTTTGCATTATTGCCATTGTGGTATGTTCAATTGCCATCTTCTTTATTTTCCCCGTTCATTGATACATGCATAATAATCAATTAATTAAAACTAAAGCAAAATTCTATGATCGCATCATTAATGAACTCCCATTTCTTTATGATCAATATGCGACAATTGAAGTTATCAAAACTGCTCAAGATATTAAGCAAACAAATACCAAAAGAAAAGTCGTTGAATTAAAACCATTCTTTCACCGCAAAATAACTACTGATAAAAATTAAGGGAAGGAATTTCCCTTTTTTATTTTTAATAATAATAAATAATTAATTTTTAATTTAAATAGTGTTATGATAAATAATTATGTTTAAGTTTCATCAGAAAAATTCAAAGATTAAATTGCAACAAAATGATAATCCCCTCACGGGGCAAAAGAAAACAAATGTAATTGGTCTTTTTAGTTTATGTATTTTTACTTTTTCCCTTGGGATAGGATGATACATTCCGGGCGGAATTGCCAATCCATTAATTGCTACTTTTAATAATGTTTTTGAAAGTAACGTTAACTTAACATTAACTTTGTACATGATTGGGGTAATTTTATCTGGCGTAATTATTCCCCTGTTTTTTTATAAGGTCAACCGTAAATACATTTTGCTGTGATCAGCAATTATTTTTTGTATTGGTGACATTATTATTGGGGTTAGTGTTAACTTTAGCATGCTTTTATTTTTTCGCTTTTTAACTGGATTGTGTCATGGTTCCATGTTTGCAATTGGTACCGTGGTAGCTGCTTCGTTAGTACCAAAGAATAAAAAAGGAAGTGCAGTAGCAATTTGCTTTACAACGTTATTTGTTGCTACGTTTACACTAGTACCATTATTTACTTTTACTAGTTCAATTGGTTTACCAAGTGCAGGTGCCCTCGCATTTACCCATGCCTTTTTAACTTCCTATCGAAAATTACCAATGTACCATCAATACTGACGGTGAGTATTTTTTGTTGATGCCATGATTGCGGCAGTGAGTGTTCTTTTAATGGGATTTTTTATTTCAAAAGATATCCCATTACAAGGTGGTCAAAAAAATCCATGGAAGCAATTATCAATCCTGCTTTATTATCCATTTGATTTAGCAATGATTTTTGGTTGCTTAGTTTTTATGGCGATTTTCTTAATTTACCCATTATTACAAAAAGAATGACGAGCTGAAGATGTCGGAATTATTGCAAATGCACCCCAATATTTAGCATTGTTACTAGCTTGTTATGGATTAACTACTACTTGTGGAAACCAATTTGGGGGACGGTTTGCAAACGGCAAGACTTTTCCCAATATTTACTATCTAGTATTAGGATTAGTAGCAATTTTAGTTTGTTTAACAATTTGTGTGGCTGCTAAAAGTCCAATTGCGATTTTCATCTTTACCATTTGCATTCCAATTTGCGGATATACTGTCATTCCTAATACTTTTGCCATTGGCATGAGTTTAGGAAGGTATCATGATAAAACTGATGCCGTTGATCTTGAATCAGGGATTAGTGATTTTATGCTAGCAGGAGGAGGCATGGTGGGAAGTGCGATTGGAGGACCTATTTGTACCCACCATGCTGGTGAATTAGCAGGTAGATACAATCCTGATAATTTTTTTATTGTATGTATTATTGCAATCGTGCTATGTGCCGGATCAATTTTATTTATTATTCCGGTGCATTGATACATGCATAATAACCAATTAATTAGTAAAAAATATAAATTCTATAATCATTTAATTGATTGCTTGCCATTTGTTTATGATCAATATGCTTCACTTGATGTCAAGCAAGTTGCAAATGAAATTAGAAATAGTAATTCAAAACGAAAGGTGGTTGAATTAAAACCAATCTTTCACCGTAAAGAAGCAAAGCAAGCTTCATAAATAGGGAACTAACATCCCTATTTTTTTATTCTTTTAAATTATCACGATATATAAAATAAAAATAGAAACAGGATTTTAAAGGATTCATTTGATGGATAAAAACGAAACATACGACATCAAACAAATGTTTGATTTATTTAACCGATTTGTTAATGATTTACCTAGTGATTGTAAACAAGAATTTAAAGATAAAATTGAAGCATTTAATCGAAATTTAAACACCATTGAAGCAATTGATAACCACACAATTGCAAATATTCCGTGAATTGAATTTGACCAATTAATCTTAGATATACGGGATGAATTATGAGACATTTGAATGAAGCAAGATAAAGATTTTATGCTTACTCATTATTATGGTTTTTATAAATTAGATCATTTTATTAGCATCATTGGAATTGATCGGTATCAACAAAAATTAGCAGAATTAGAACAATATTATGACAAATTATCAGCTGATAATAAGAATAAATTTAAAGCTAATAATGTGCATATTCAATTATTACAAGTTGCATTGGTTGACTTTATTAAATATACCAATGAAGTAA
Organism: bacterium; assembly: GCA_017645255.1. The sequence goes on along the minus strand of JAGCPI010000019.1, from coordinate 480 downwards.
GTGTTAATAATGAAAGTGAAATTCAAGAAGCTAACATCCAAAAAGAAGAAATTTTGTCAACTTTAGATAGTGAAATTTTAAATTACATGGTTGATCAAATCATTATTTATGATGAAGAAGGATTAGTCATTGACGAATACGACGATAGCAAAAGAAAAATCAATTAAATAAGTTATTAGAATTTAAAAGGAGAAATTAAACAATAATTCTTAAAAAGGAATTATTGTTCTAAAGTGAAATTTCAAGTGCAACGACTCTAAAAGGAGTTATTGCACTTTTTTTGTACAAAAAAAGTGGTAAAGTTAATTAACCATGGTATACACACATTTAAGCCTAAGTGAAAGAAATTTAATCCAACATTTCTTCAATGATGAAAAATTATCAATCAGCGAAATTGCTAAAAAAATAAATCGCAGTAAATCAACAATTTCGCGGGAATTAAAAAGAAATACTTTTGATCATTTTTACGATGCAGAAATT
>JAGCPI010000018.1 GCA_017645255.1 bacterium | reverse complement strand
TTGAAGAAATGTTGAATTAAATCTCTTTCACTTTGATTTAAATGTGTGTATTCCATGATTAATTAACTTTACCACTTTTTTTATACAAAAAAAGTGCAATAACTCCTTTTAGAGTCGTTGCACTTGAAATTTCACTTTAGGAAATTATTAAATTAATTTTTATTTTTATGTTAATATATTAATTTTCATATGTAAAATTTCTAAACTTTGATTTTTTCTAAATCAATACAAATATAATTAAATTAGTAATAGAAAAGTTACACTTAAAAAAACTAAAAGCGAATTTAATTCGCAGAAAGGTTAAAAAAAATAATGGGTAATAATTATATTGCCTATGTCATTCCTGGTCTATTTACAGGTACCAGTGGTGCATATGAAATTGTAATTACCATTTTCGGTACTATTGCATCCTTATTAATTGCAGTTTCTTATTTACCACAATTAATCCAAACCTATAAGACTAAAGGTACGACAGGTATTTCCTTCTGGATGTGATTACTTATTTGTTTCGCAGAAATAGGATTCTCAATCTGAGGTATTCTATATATTGCACAAGGTAATGAAGCCGGATTAGGATTAAGTTATGCAGGATCCACTAGTGCTGCTTTAGGTGGTGCTTATGGTATGTCTAACTGATGAGGTCTATCTCAACTAGGTGGAGCTCAAGCAATCGAAGTAATTGCTGGTAAAGGTGCTGCTTACAATGCAGCTCTAAATTCACAAGGTCTATATGGTCTTGGATACTTATTCATCGGAACTGGAAGCACTCCAACTGCAGCATTACACGCAGCTGAAGAAGCAGCTTACGGTTCTTTCGCTGGAATTAACAACATTAACGATCTATTCTATGTTGGTGTTGCAGCATGAGGAACTCAACAAGCAGACATTATTCAAGGTACTGCTGTTGCTCTAGGTCACAACGTTGCTATGAACGCAGGTCTAGTTGATGGTCTAGCTCTATTCGTATGTGACGTATTCTGCGGTGCTACTGCATGTGGAATCTTCTTCTACAAATGTAAAAACATGATTATGGCTAAGAAAGAAGGCATTTCTGAAGCTGAACTATCTGATCGCCTATACAAAGAAGCTCAAGAAAAGAAGCTTGGAAAGAAGGCTGCTTAATATGTCAGTTGTAGGAATGAACGTTGGTTTAGCCATTATTGGTTGAATCTCAACTATTGTTATTTTCGTTGCTTATTTCCCTGGTACAATTAAAATCATCATGAGTCACCAAACTTTCTTCTTAAGTACTGGTATGTGAATCATGACAATGTGTTCTCTATTCTGCTTTGTAATTTATGGTGGATTCCTTGGTGGACAAGCGCAAATGAACCACTGAGGTGCGGGGGCAGAAGCTGCCGGTTACGCACTTGTAATCTTCGATGGTATTAACTTCATACTATGTGGTATCATCTTAATTTACAAGTTAAACAACCAAGCAATTGCTCGTCGTGAAGGAATCTCCGAACAACAAGTTTGCGAAAACTATCTAAAACAACACCCAGGCCGTGTTAAAAACGCCTAATTAATTCCTCTTTATAATCGATTCAATTCTTTAAACAATCATTTTCCTTCTTGCTTTTTTCTCCAAATTATTAAATCAATTCTTTTTAAGATAGACTTATATATTTAAAGAAAGGTATTAACAAATATGAGTAATAAAGAAAAAGTTCTACTAGTTGTTGATATGCAAAACGACTTCATGGAAGGTGGATCTCTACCTGTTACAGGTGGTAAATCAATCGTTCCAATCGTAAATAACTTAATTGACCACGCTGAAAAGCAAGGTTACACAATTATTGGTACAAAGGATTTCCACCCAGTTGAACACATTTCCTTTGCATCCAACAAACCATTCTACAATGTTCCTGAATTCCAAATTTATCTAAAGATTCAAGAACCATACTTCTGACCAAACCACTGTGTTATTGGAAGTAAGGGTGGGGAATTAAACCCAGACCTACATGGAGACAAGATTGAACGTTTCTTCTACAAAGGATCTAACGCTTTGATTGACTCTTACAGTGCATTCTTTACAAACGGTCACATTATTAACCAAGAATTCATTGAAAAATTCTTGACAGAAAGACAAGCAAAGACCATTTTTGTTTGTGGTCTAGCTGAAGACTTCTGCGTAATGTACAACGCATTAGACGCACGTAAACTAGGATACGAAGTATACCTAGTAACTGACGCAGCAAAACCAGTATTTGCTGACAAGTTAGAACAAACTCTAAAGACTTATCAAGATGCTGGAGTTAAATTCATTACCTCCAAAGAATTTTGCGAAAAGTTCTAATCATCCTTTAATTTAAACATTAAAAAAACAAGTAAAAATTAAACATTAAATAAAAAAGACAGCAAAGGATCCAAGCTGTCTTTTTTATTATGATTACTTAAAATCTTTTCCAAACAAATTTTAATGGTGCCATCGCAAAATGGTATTTATTTTAAAAGTATTTATCATCTAAATAAGTAGCAATTATTTTTTTAATATTAATAGTGCAAGTACTTTAACTTATCAATTAGATAATAAAGATCCAACCCAAATTAATAATCCAACTTATGCTAATCCATCTACTCCTTATCTAAATGGCACTTCTTATATGGCAACACGTGAAACAGTTTTAGCACAAATGTTTGCTAATAATTACACTAATACTGTAACTAGTGGTAATGATTGAGGATACTTTAAATATGATGGATTATGTGATTTTGACTTTGTCATTAATGGTAGCACAACTGTTAAAACAAGTGCTTTAACTAGCATTGCTAACCCAAATACAAGTTTAACTGGATTATCGAATGTTTATGAAAGTTCATTTGCTGTTGGTTTAACTTCAAATGAAGATCGTGTTGCTTGAGATGCATTACAAATTTTCTTCCCAGGAATTTAATTAACAATTAATAACTATAAATAAAAAAGAGATGCTTCAATTAGCACCTCTTTTTTTATCTACTATTGAATTCTTATTTAAATTTACAAAAAAATTGTGTTTTGTTAATCTTGCATATTTTATTAATAAGGGATTAATTTACAAATCCATAAATAATAAAATCTTATTAATATTTAAATTAAAGTAATTTAATTACTTTTTCTTTGTAAAATAAAAATAGTAAGTATGATAGGAAGAAATATCAACCATGACTAATTCACAAAAAGATTCATATGAAAAAACCATTAATGATTTAAAGCAACTGCTTAATAAGCTTGAAAATAAGATTGGTAATGATAAAGCTTATGCATATTTATGTGCTAAGTTAGCACAAATCCATCACCGTTTTCACCAAACTAATCCAAATGGAGATAATGAATTAAGTTTATTAGATGTCCCAGACTCCGAATTAGATGATTATTTTGAAACCATGTATCCAGATAAATAAATTTAAAGTTTAGGAAACAAAAGGCGCTTGTAACAAAGCACCTTTTTATTATGAATTATTAATTATTTAATTATCAAAGAAGAAAACCACTACCACATGCAATGGTAAAATCAGTATCGTACCAAGTATTATTAAATTTAACTTCGTTAATAATAATTGATCCACTTTGACTTTCAACAGGAATGTAAACTTTATATGCACTTAATACATCTTGGTTTGATTCATTTCAACCAAGAATTTGTGCTACTCAGCTCATCAAAATATAACCATCTGTTAAACCTCATTGATAAGTAGATCATTTAGTAGTGTCCATTGTGTATTCATTGTTAATTCCATACTTGAAACCATAATTGTATGAATCGTAGTTATCAATCCCAAAAAAGGAAAATAAATAACCATTACCACCATATCTTGATTGGCTTCAAAATGCTCTGGCTGGGCCATAAGCAATGGTATTGGATTTATCATTAATTAAGTTACCCATTACTCAAGTAACACTACTGTTAGCAAACGTACTAGTTGGTAAATTCATACTAATATCCATGCTTGCTGGGAGAGTTATGGTGCTACTATCACCAGGATTGATTGTGCTAATTAATACTCCCCCGTTGGTTTCTAATTGAACAATATCTTTGGAGTTATTAGTTACTTTAAAACCAGTGACATCTCCTCAGGAGTTATTAGCTTTACTATCACTAATATTAGTTACTAAATCACTAAGGGTGATGTTCGTATCACTACTATTTGTTAAATAAGTTGCCAAATCAGTTGTGTATTGACCAGCATAATAGTTATTGTAAAAAGTAGCAATATTACTAATTTTTAGGTTATTAACTAAATCTTGTAAATTAATTGAATTACTTGCTAGTTTTTCAACTAAAGTTGGAGTAATTGGAGTTTCATTTTTGGTGGATGAAGTACTAGAGGAAGTTGCTGTTTTACTATCAGAATTAGTTGTACTTGTTTTATCAGAAGATGAGTCAGTATTTTTAGTAGAAGATGATTGGCTTGTACTTGGAGTGGAATCAGTGTTTTTATTGGAATTTGAAGTTGAATTATTGTTGTTGACAATTGATGGAGTATTGTTGTTTGATGTGGTGTATGCTTGCTTAATGTTTTGAGTAACAGCTTGGGTAGTAAATGCATAATTAGCAACCGTAATTACGGCATAGTATTTACCATAAAAAGCATTATCATTGCTTAAATTAAATGTAATTTGGCCACTATCACTTGAAGTAGAAATCGTACCACTTGTTTGACCAATGACACTAGTACCAGTGCTACTTTCTCCATTAACATATGGATTTACACCATAAAATTGCACACTATATGCTTTGCCTTCCAAAGCAGCATTCACTGTATACGATAAAGTAATAGTTGCATAATCATTTTGTTGACCAATGTAGACGGTTGAATTTGATAATGTGATATTTGCATTACTAATTTCATTAGTATCATTATAAGTTAAACTAGTTTGATCAGTTTGGGTGTAAGTTTGTCCGTTCACAGTAGCACTAACTTCAACAAAGAAAGTAGTGAATTTGGCATTGATAACGTTTTGATTTAAAGCAAAGGTAGCAGTGGTGCTAGATCCTAATGAAGTAACATCATTAGCATCTTGTAGTTGAGTTAAATTAGTACCACTATTAGTTGTTGCATATCATTGATAACTAATGTTAGTTGCATTAGTTGGAATACTTGTGGTTGCTTTTAAATTAAAAGTATCACTAGTAGTTAATAAATATTCACTGGAAAGAGAAGTGATGGTATTTCCATCCAAATTGATGGTCAAACTACTAATATTAATTGGGTTAGTTAATGTTACTTTAAGGTCATTGGAAGTATTAGAATTAATGATCGTACCATTATCAGTAATTTGGGCCACATAATAATAGTAAGAATATTGATTTAACATTGATGTAGTTAATTGGAAATAACCACTATTAGTATCACTTGTTGATACTCCTAATTTATCTCCTCCGTAATTAACATCATTTTTACTACCATACCAAATAAAAGTAATTGTTTGATTAGTGGTAGTAGTTAAATTAGGACTTAGATAATATCCTGCGTTGCTTTCGTTACTTACTTCATTGTTTCCTACCACACTAAAACCATTATCATTCTTTTCATATAGTAGTGGTAATAAGGTTTTGGTGTTATTAGTTACTGAGTTACTATCATCAACTTTATTTTTTGTTTTTGTAGCATTGGTTGCTTTACTGTTAGCAGTGGTGTTATTTGCATTCGTGGTTGCTGCTAGTTCATTATTAGAATAATGTTGGTTCAATTGAGTCCCTAGGACTGAACCAAGGATAATGGCAGTTGCACCAATGGCAATGCCTGCACCAATTAATCAATTTCTGGTTTTTCTTTGCATGTGAATTTCCTTCTTTTTTAGTTAATTTATTATGTGATTTAAACTTAATAAAAAAAGTAAAAATAGGAAAAATAAATTTGTACAATGAAGAAGTTAATCGTTTTTAGTAAATATGAATTTTCATGTTATTTTTATCTTTTTTTATTTTTTTAATTAATTGTGATAAAATACACAAATTTTAAAAATAAATAATTATTTTTTTTCGTATTCATTTTCAATGAGTATTAACAAAATTAAATTTTTGATGGATGAAGTAATCAGTAGATATTTTTTTCTTCAATTAATGAATAATAATGAGCTATCGCAAATAATATAGTTTCTAATTTTGAAATGCTATTGGCAATATATCATGGCTTATTAATGGATTTTTTTAAATCTTATTGCTAGCATTGAAGATGTTACTGCTGCTTTATTTATTTAATTACTATTTCTAATTTTCAATGTTTGCTTCTTCTTATAATTAAAAATGGTAAATTTATACTTTTCTTTGTAAAATTAACTATAAGGACTTAAAGAAAAGAAATTAACGCAATGACTAATTCACAAAAAGATTCATATGATAAAACCTTGCATGATTTAAAGCAACTATTAAGCAAGTTAGAAGGAAAAGTTGCTAATAGTAAAGAATACTTATATTTGTGTGCTAAACTTGCCCAAATTCATCACCGGTTGCATTTAACTAATCAAAACGGTGATAGTGAATTAAATTTATTAGATGTTCCTGATTCCCAATTAGATGATTACTTTGAAACTTTATATCCTGATAAATAATTAAATTTAATAATTAATAAACAAAAAAGAGATGCTTTATTTAGCATCTCTTTTGTTATGTAACATTAAAAGATTAATTATCAAAGTAAGAAACCATTACCGCATTCAATGGTAATATCAGTATCGTATCAAGTGTTATTAAATTTAACTTCGTTAATAACAACTGATCCATTTTGTTTTTCAGCTGGAATGTATACTTTGTAAGCAGTTAACACGTTTTGGTTGCTTTCAGTTCAACCTAGGATTTGTGCTACCCAACTCATTAAAATATAACCATCAGGCAATCCTCATTGATAAGTATATCATTTACTACTATCCATGGTGTATGCATTCTTTTCACCGTACTTAAATCCATACATGTAGTTTTGATAATTATCAATGCCAAAGAAAGAGAATAAGTAACCATAACCACCATATCTTGATTGACTTCAGAATGCACGGGCAGGTCCATACGCAATTGTATTAGATTTATCATTAATTAAATTACCCATCACTCAAGTCACACTACTATTAGCAAAAGCATTAGTTGGTAAGCTCATGCTAATTAGCATGTTGCTTGATAAGTTAACACTAGTACTATTACCAGGAGCAATCGTAGTAATAAACACATTATTAGCAGTTTCTAAATTGATAATATCACTCGAATTATTGCTAATGGTAAAACCAGTAATATCACCTCATGCATCTTTTGTTTTGCTTGCACTAATATTAGTGATTAGATCGCTAATAGTAATGTTTGGGTTATTATTAGTCAAATAAGGAATTAAATCAGTTACATATTGACCATCATACCAGTTGTTATAAAAAGTAGCGATGTTACTAATTTTTAATTGGGAAACAAGGTTTTGTAAATTTAATGAATCAGTTCCTAAGTTAACAGTCATGGTTGGAGTAACGGGGGTTGGAGTTGAGTTTACTGGTTGAGTGTTTGATGATGAAGAAGATGAAGAAGAGCTACTTGAACTAGATGAAGAACTAGGAGTGGAGTTTGAAGAAGTTGGTGAACTAGAAGAGGTTTGGGAACTACTAGATGCACTGCCTTGATTTGATGTGGTTGGATTACCAGTGTTGCTAATTGGGGTTGGAGCAGTTGAAGAAGTAGCACTTCCTTGTGAAGAAGTGGAAGAATTACTTTGAGTGGTACTTCCACTATTACCAGCATTATTTACTGGTGTAGTAGTAGGGGATGAAGATGTGGTACCTGAAGTAGTAGAAGTTGGATTGTTAACTGGAGTGGAAGAAGTTGAAGAACTACTACTTGTTGTAGGATTGCTATTATTATTAGATGCAGAATTAGATGCAGATGAAGATGAAGTTGATCCAACTGGGCTAGTTGGTTGATTATTATTTACTGAAGTGCTAGAATTACTTGATTGGGCAGTGGAATTTTGTGTTGAACTGGTAGTTGTTTGGTTGGAAGTAGTTGAACTTGTTGTAGAAGAACTAGCAACTGGTTGATTAGCACTTGGGGCAGGTGTACTTGTTGAAGTTGATTGTGGTGAATTAGAAGTTGGTGAAGAATTGGTTGTACTTGAAGCAACTTTAGTTGAGTTAGTGGTACTTTGTGAAGCAGTTTGGGATGCACTAGAATTACTTACTTTATTTGATGTTGATGCATTTGTTGGAGTGCTATTAGTGTTTGTTGAACTAACTGTAGTTTTATTACTAGAAACTGTTTTTGCATTTGTATCACTAGTAGAGGTAGTAGTATTTTGACTGGCTGGTTGACTTGCTGTTGGACCTGATGATCCACAAGATACAACACAAGCAGGAATTACACAAGCAACTGCCGTAATTCCAATTACACCACCTAAAATTTTTCAGATTTTCTTTTTCATACAATAAAACTCCTTTGTTGAGTAATTACTTTATTATGTATTAGCAGGCAAATAATAAATTAAAAATTAGTAAATTAATAATTGGAATGAAGATAATTTTTACTTTTATTAAAAATTTAAATTCATCTTCATTATGCTTATTTTTTAAATTTTTAATTTAATTATGTTATAATGTTAAAATTTTTTAAAAGTAGGTAAAAGTTACTTAGTTAGTAGATTTAATTAATCTCCACCAAAAAATAAAGCAATTTTTTCTTTTAAATCAAATATGAAGTAATGAATCTAAATTTTTTCTAAATCATTCAATAAATAAAAATCCTCTTATATTATTTATATATAACTATAAGACAACTAGTTATGGCAAAAGAAACAGTTAAAAAAGATAATTTGAACGAATTAAATGAGCAGGCCAAAAAAGTAGTTAATGCAATTGGTGATAGTGCAAAAACTATTGTGAAAAAAACTTACAATGAATTAAATACTGATTTTGACTTTACTTATGATTTAATCAAAGGAATCAATAAGCAAATTAACCAAATTGCTTTAGTTTCTAAAATTAATTGGTGGAAACGCTTATTATTAAAAATTTTAGCAGCTAATCCAATTTTACAAGCCATGACGATTTATTTAATTGTCGTCATGGTCTTTGCAGGTTTCTTAATGATTCCGGGAGCCCAAACTGTTGCTTTTCATAATAGCAGTCAAAATAATTATTTCTTTTCTTTGTTTACTTCGCTATCAACCATCACCGTGATCGGTTTAATGTTACACCCAATTCCTGAAACCTATAGTATTGGGGGACAAGTTATCATTTTTATCTTAATGGAGTTTGGGGGATTAATTTTTTCTTATATTGTTTCAAACGTCTATATTTCCTTTCGGAATAATTCTTCAAATAAAACATTTAGTAATAAACTGCTTGTTGAACTAGAAAAAGGGGAAGATCGGATTAATACCAACTTGTCAATGTTAAAGTGAAACATTGTCACAGTGGGGGGATTGCAAACTTTATTTGCTTTTATTTTATGAATTTGCATTTTTTATATTCCGGGATATTATCCCCAAACTGTCCCAGTCTTTGGTCAATATTACGTAGGATTTACGCACGTGATTATTCCACAATATCACAATACAGTAAGTTCATTATGAAGTGCAGTATTTGATTCTGCTAGCGGACTTTCAAATGCGGGAATGACTTTATTTGGTTTTGCAAATTTGGAAGTATATCGGAATGGACTTGGTGTAGTGATTCAATTTATTTTAGGGACTGAATTTTTTATTGGAGGGTTTGGATTTCCACTTTTCTATGATGTCATTCTAAAAATAAGAATGCGAATTCGCCATGAGAAATACCATTTATCCATGTATTCTAAGTTAAGTTTAAACATTGTCCTTCTTCTTACCATTATTACTAGTGTTTTAACCTTTATTTTTGCTTACATGGATCAAGTTCCTTCCAGCATTATTATTGCTTCTAATTACGATAATAATCATGTGCTAAATAGTATTTATTCACCATGAGGCCAAACACCAATTGCAAATAAAAACTGAGCGATTTTCTTTTCAATGTTAAATACTCATTCTGCTGCGTTCATTACGTTTAACGTAGCAAACTTGAATGATTACAATAAATGACTTTACATTGTTAACATGTTTATTGGTTGCACTCCTTCTAGTAGTACAGGGCAAATTAAGTTAGTAATGTTCATTAGTGCTATTTACTACTTAATTAGAAAATTGCCGTTCTTCAAGAAATTAAAAAGAATTCAACGTCGGTTCTCGGATGCAATGATTACAAATAGTTTGGTTTTAACTATTTTTGGAGTTTGTGTTAGTGTCCTTGGGACTTTAGCTTTTTATTTTTATTATGCTGGAACCATCTACCACAATTCGCATTATGTAGATAAAAAACTATTAGACGCCATCTTTTTTTCGGTGAGTGTTTATAGTTTATGCGGCATGAACATTGGGGATTATGTTATTCAAAACCACTGGGGAAATGTCATCATCTTTATCATCGTGCTCATTTCCCAAATGGCATTAGTATTTAGTATCTTTATTGCTTATAAATATGCCCAAGATAAAGAAGATTACAAAAAGCGAAGTTTTAAATACATCATTAAACATATTAAGCAAATTGAAGTTGTTAACTTAAAAGTTAAGGAAATTAAAGTAGTAAAGCGTTAATGATTAGGTAATCAATTGGTTTAAATAAAGCAAAAAATGCAGTAGCAAAAACTACTGCATTTTTTTATTAGATGATATTTATGATAAATTAAAGGTAGGATTCTATTTTTTAACTAACTTGTTTAAATGATTAATTTAAGCAAAATAACAATTTCTTTGCTCATCATTTATGTTTAATAAGAAATTGAAAAAAACTTTTTTAAATTCCAAATGCAAATGAATTTAAATTGAACTAATTTCCTAAAATTAGGATTAAAAAAAGATTAGGTTCTTTTATTACCTAATCAATTTTTATCATTAATTATTAATGAACAACTTCATTAAAAATCTTTGCATAGTGATGTTTAACAATTAAGTTTAATGGTCAAATTTCACTATTTTTTCTACGTGGATAACGATCAAGATATTTATATAAGAAAGTAGTAGTCATAATAAAGATGGTTACGGAATAACATGCAGTGCCAACTGGTGCACTGTAAAAGAAGAATCACATTGCATTATTAGTTTGGGGTAAATCAATTTGTTGGCTAGTTAAACCAGCATTTAATGCTTCTTTACAGTTGATTGAAATTGCCATAAAGATGAAAAGAATTGGAATGTTATAAATGCATGATCTTAATAAAGCAATGACATATGCAGTACCTAAACGGTTAGTAGATCTAAATACAAACATTCCCCCAGTTGCTAATCCCATGATTGGAATTTGCATCATTCAAACTCAAATTAATTTACCTGCAGTTTCTAATTGATAATTAGGGGAGTTAGCATCAATTTGGAATCATGATAAAATACCATCTCTAATTGGAGCACAAAAGCCAATTAAACCAAAGATGATAATTGCTAATGCAATAATGTACGAAATATTTCATCAATATGCTTCGCGAACCCGACCATTATTATGAGCACTATAGTTATATGAGAAGATTGGGGAAGATCCACGAACAAGACCAAAGATTGTAAAGTAGAATAAGTTAATAATTGGAGTTACTGCACCTAAAACTGATAAGTAGTATTCACCCCCTACTTGGGGAATTACTTCAACTGTAACATATGATACTTGGTTAGTTAGAATAATGTTGTAAATACTAAATGTAACCGTACCTACAAGCATACTTAAACCAAATAGGATTAATTCCCACATGATTTGTCAGTTAATATTTAAGTATTTTTTACTTAAATATTTAAAGTTAGCACAACTAGTTAACTTTGGATCATATTGCAAATATAAGGAATACCATACGGTTTGCACAATTCAACCAATCACAGTAGCTGTAGCAGCACCTTCCATACCAATTTGCACAATCTTAATGAAAATAAAGTCAAGGATGATGTTAAAAATAACAGTAAAGACATAAATGATGGTAGTCATTGCAATTGCTCCATCACTACGTAAGATAACACTTAAAGTGTTGGCAAGTGCAAATAAGGTACATCCAGCATCCATGATGAACATGAAATCTTCTGCTCATACGATGGAGTAAGTTCTTACTTGGGCATAGTATACATTTCAAGTACTTAGAATACTGTTGTTAGTTTGCATAATGTTAACTTGAAATGAACCTAAGGTACTAGGATTTAAACTAACTAAATCTTTATTATTAATTCCAGCTTGCATTAATTGGTAATCTGCAAGACTTAAATATTTTCCGTTTGCTACTTCTGCGTAATAATGATAAGCATCTCCATCTTTTAGGAAGTGAATGATGACGCTTGGATCAGATGAATGAGTAAATACTAATGCTAAGTTTCAGTTATTTAAAGTAAAGTTAGCAGCAATTACTTGGTATAAATGTTCAATTTCAGTTTCCGACAAGTGATCTGACACGGCTTGGGCAGGAATGACGGTTGGGATTAAAATGATTAGTAAAATAAAACAAATTAAACCACAAGTAATGCATCCGATAAATGAGTTTTGTCACATGTAAATCGCTCTTTTATAATTACCTGCTCCTAAAGCTTGCGTGTATTTGACACTTGTACCAACTGCAAACAAACTTGGAATGGCGTTAATGATAATACTTAATGCTCCGGTTAATGAAACCCCGGAACGAACTACACCCGCCGAGTCAAAAATGGTTAGTCCCATTGTGTTTGCAACGGCAGTTACTAAGTTCAATAATCCGTCTTTATCCGTCCCCTTTTGACTAAAGACGTTAGCAATGACATCCTCGCCCCCAAAATCTTTAATGTGCATGAGCATGTCATTAAAAACTCCATGACCGTCATAAAAGAATAAACTGTTAAAACTAAAATTATGAGTATCAGGCATAAAGTTAACAAGCATTAATTGGTCCGCAAACGTAAACAATGAACCAAAGAATGACATCAACAAACCAGTTAATCCAATTTTGATGGTTACTTTTCAAATTGGCTCTAAGCCGTAAAGGCGTTGGGCTTTACTTACATCCGCAAATTTCGCATCTTTTTTTACATTGCGATGGTGCACCTTACTCTGTAATCAATTATTTTTCTTATTATCCATACATTGATTATTTATTAACTAAAAATAGAAATATTTTAAAAAAAGTGAAAGAAAAATTTAATGATTTCTATAGTTATTATTTATAACATAAATTAATAAAATTTAGTTAATTTTTTTATTAAAAAATGATTAAGGAAAAACTTAATCATTTTTGGTTTTTTGTTAATTATGATTATTTTAATTTAATTTACTTTCCTAGATGATGAGAAATTAATGTTTTTGGCTATTAGTAATTTCATCATTAGGAATTGGTAACAAAGGAAGATTCAAGGATTTCTCCAGTTTTTTGATTAATTCAAGTTTTGCTTCAAATTTACCACATTTGACAAATAAATCGGCTGGTCCTTTTTCAAACGCATTGCTAACTTCATCTTCATTTAATGCATTGAAAGCTCGTTGATATAAGTTAACTTCTTGCATGCAAAGTTCAGTATTTAATTTAATTTGGTTGTCAATTGAATCAGTTTCATTAACAAAAATTGGTAAGTTTTCAATTGCTGATTGTCACTTACCATAGTCTTTATAAAAAGCAATAAAACTTAAGTGATGATTAGCATGCCGACTATGTCAACTAAAAACTTGCACATAGGTCTTAAGGCATTCATCACCTAATTGAATTGCTTCTTTTAAATTCTTTAATAAAAATTCCTTAGTGATTATCATAATTATTACTCTTTAATTTTAAGGGTGGCAGTTAAATTTTTTAAGTAATTAACTTCTTACTAATTTTTTAAATTTAATTTGGTTTTTTCTTTGTTTTGATTAGTTGTTCTAATTCATTTATTTTATTTTGGATTGTCTTCAATTGAAACGATCAATCCATATATTCTTGCCGCGAAGGGAAATGATTCAGTAATCATTGTTCAACTTGCTTTGCTTGCATTCTTACTAAATGGTCAGTTTTTTCATTAGGATTTGGCATTTGATTATTTGGTTGAACATTAGTTTGATTATTTTCATGGGTTCTTGCTTGGTTATCAAATTGATTAGGTGAGTTTGATGAAGTAGATTTTTCATTACTACTCGAATTAGTTTTATTACTAGATTTTTGAACGTTTGCTTGGTTGGTAAAAAATTTATCGTAGTTATGGACAATTCCAATTTGTGCTTCTAGATATTTAATGGTGTTAATTAAATCATGTAATTCAATCAAGCAATTAACTATTGATGATGGTTCATTATCATTATTTTTCATAATTTGATTACTATTTACTTGCGTTACTAATTCATAATAAACTTGTAAAGAGGCAGCAAAAATAGTTTCACATAATTTAAACAATTCATCATTATCATACTGATAACCGCTCTTTCGTAATAAATTGATTTCAATACTTTTTGCTTTAATCACACTTACTTGCTTGCAATTAAGTGCATTTGCAAGATGATGATTAGCTAATAAGCCAAAGTAAAAATCAATTAAATCATTCACCAATTTAATGGCTTGATGATAATGATAAGCAAGATCTTTTTGGTCAATATCCATTTATTTTTATCCTCCTTTTTTATTCTTTAATTATTTAATAAAGTTATTAATGAAATTAATTTGAACTTAAATTTCAAATTAAAGCAAAGAAGATTATTGCATTAAAAAAATCTAATAAAAAAAGGGGAGACTCACATAATTGTAGGTTTTGCATATAAAGGTATCATTTTTATGCATGAATGGCAACTAACCAAGTTGTCATTTTTTTATAATTAAATTAAAAGGAGAAAATTATGTGAGATTGAAATTTTATAATCGAACTATT
>JAGCPI010000017.1 GCA_017645255.1 bacterium | reverse complement strand
GTGACTCTTAATCACTGGGTCGTGGGTTCGAGTCCCTCACAGAGCACCATATTTGCACTCGTGGCGAAATTGGCAGACGCGCTAGACTTAGGATCTAGTCCCGAAAGGGGTGGGGGTTCAAGTCCCTTCGAGTGCACCATAAAACATCTAGGCAACTAGATGTTTTTTTATTTCTTCTTTAAAATTTAAAGTAAATATATCATTATTATCTTATGCAACTAAAAGAAATTAATGTTTTTATTAATGACAAGTTTTATTTATGCAATTTGACCTTTGAAAAGCAAATCACTAACCTAGAAATTATTGGTAAAGAAAATCAAAGTTCAAATTATGTAATTCCGCGCTTTTTTGATCCCCACACGCACGGGGGATACGGCATTGACTTTAATCAAATCAACAATTATAGCAATTCTCAAATTGAAGCATTTATAAAAAAAGAAAAACAAGAGGGGTTACAAAATATTTTTATTACCACGGTTACTGATTCAATTGAGCGTTTAAAGAAAATTGGTTTAGCAATTAATGAATTATGCAAAAAATACGATTTTTTTGCTGGGTGGCATTTAGAAGGACCATTTATTAACAAGGAAAAATGTGGGGCTCATAACCAAAACTTAATTGTCCCACTTGATGAAGAATTTTTACAATGGTTAAAAACCAACATTACTTGTAAAATCATGCTTACTTTTGCTCCTGAAGTAGCAAATAATTTAATGATTGCTTGCAAATATCAAACTGACTTTTATTGATCAATTGGCCACACCTGTTTAAATGCAAAACAATTAGCAACTGCATTTCAACTGGGATTTGATCGCATTACTCATTTATGCAATGCGATGGATGAATTTAATCATAAATATGAACAAGCAAAAATCATTAATTATGTATTAATTAACAATCTTCATTGTGAAGTTATTTATGATTACATTCATGTTAATAAATTAACATTACAAATCATTAATAAAAATATTGATAATCAGCATTTATGCATTGTCTCTGATAGCCTACCAGCTAAAGGGTTAAAAGATGCAAACTATATGTTGGGCTCAGTTCCTATTAATAAAAAAGGTGAAATTTGTTATATTGCTAATACCAATACATTAGCAGGTAGTTGTAATTACTATTACAACCTTGCTAATAAATATTTAAAGTTAAGTAATAATTTAAAATCATTAGTATACCTAACTAGTCTTAATCAGGCTAAATATTTTAAAATTAAAGGGTATACCTTAAGCATCAACGAAGATGCAAGTTTTTTGATTATGAATCAAGAAGGAAGAATCATTAATATATATGAACATGGAACACAAATTAATTAATGCTACTAGTTATTTGAATGGCAAGTTTGCTTCAAATAGTACAAATGTAAAAATAAATTACTCACCAGAAGATAATTTACCAATTTGTAATTATTATGAAGTAGATGCAAAAACAATTAATGATGCAGTTGAAGCATCTCATTTTGCACAATTAAACTGAAAACAATTAAGTACAATTGATCGAATCAATTACGTCAAAGCATTTAATAAATTACTAGATGAAAATCAAGATTTAATTGCTTTAAACATGGTAGCATGCATAGCAAAAACTTTTAATGATAGCAAAACTGAAGTAAAAAGAACTATTAGTATGATTGATGAATTAATCAAGCAATATGAAACAAAATTTTGTACTCCAACTAGCATTAAGATTAATAATAAGGAAAATGAATTAGTTAAAGAAGGAATCTGAACTTACGAACCACTAGGAATTATTGTAGCAATTGGTCCATTTAATTATCCTGTTAACTTATTACTTTCAAAAGTTATTCCTGCTTTATTAACGGGTAATAGTGTTATTTATAAATCAGCGCACCAAACCATTCAAATTGGTTATTTATTAGCAACTTTATTTGACCAAGCCAAATTTCCAAGTGGAGTAATTAACTTCTTAATTGCAAACAATGAAGATTTAGATAGCAGCGTGTTTAATAATAAATACGTGCGACTTGTTAACTTTACTGGGGGCACTAAAAACGGAAAAGAAATTGCCAATAAATTACCATTTGGAATTTATAAAGTTTTTGAATTAGGTGGGTTAGATCCAGCCTTAATTACTTCTTATAATGATAACCCAGCAAAAATAGCCAAAGAAATCATTAAGGGTAGTTTTAGTTACAATGGTCAACGTTGTACCGCAATTAAGCGGATTATATTATTAAAATCTAATCATACATTTAATGAATCATTCATTCATGAATTAGTTAACATGGCGCAAAAATTAAGTGTTGGTAAAGCAATTGATAATCCTGATTTAACTTGTTTAATTAGTAATAATGCAGTTAAAAAAGTAAAAGCCTTATATGATGATGCACTTGCTAAAGGAGCAACTGCTTTATTACCATTTAAAAATGAAGGGAACCTAGTTTATCCAATTATTCTTGACCATGTAAATAACACCATGGATATTTACCATACTGAAGCATTTGGACCAATTGTTCCAATTATGTATTCAAGCGATATTAATGAAATGATTAAAATTGCTAATGATACCACTTATGGCTTACAAGCTTCAGTATTTACCAACAATCAAGATGAATGAGAATGCATTAGCAAGCAAATTGATTCTGGTAGTGTTAACTGAAATCGTTCAAGTTCACGTGGACCGGACATTTTTCCTTTTTTAGGAGTAAAAGATTCAGGACATAACGTGCAAGGAATTTATCACTCACTTTTAACTACAGTTCGTTTAAAGGGATACATTGAAAATTTTGATCCCAAAGAAAAATAATTTAATGATGAAATAAATAAAAGTAAGGGCAAAAGTCCTTACTTTTTTTGATTAATTTTTTAATTGTTTTATTGCCTTAGCTTGTTTTTTATGATGTTCAAACGCAACAAGCATTAACAAGAAGTTTAAATTAATTTGTACTCTAAACTTATTCATAACAAACCCAAAAGGTCCAAAGATTCCAGTGTTAGTACCACACATGACGTTAAATGCACAAGATGCTTGAATGTTTTGAGCAACTGTGGAAATGTTGCTAATGCCAAAACTACCAGCAAAGCAACAAAAACTTCCGTAAAACATTGCAATTCAATATCCCGCACTATTAACTGCACTGGTAACTGAATAACCATTGGTAGGCATAAACGATAAATAACCAATTAAAATTAAGGGAAAAATCACGGTTTCAGCAATATAAGTTAATTGTGCGTATTCCCTCCGAATAAGATTATTTGTTTCTTGTTCTTTATAACAGTGAGTTAAAAGAAATTCTCTAGCAAATCTTATTTCTTTATCATAATTACTTCTTTTAAAAGCATAGTGTAAATACTTTACTAAAACTTTGAAATATAGTTTAGGTGATAAGTGATAAAAACTTACACTAAAGAAATAAGAAAAGATGTAGAAAATTAATCAGCAAATAATCATTAATAAGAAGACGAAACTTAAATGTAATCAAGTTCCAATTTGCGATTGCAATAATGATTCGCTAAAGAAGGAAAAACTTGCTACAGTTAAACAAGCATAAACTTTGTTAAGCATTAAATTATTAATGCTTTGAATTTTCTTAGTAATACGTAAGAATTGTTGGTGTTTAGTTACTACTTTACTGCAAATAAAACCAATGATAATTGCTATACTAAATAAACTTAAAATAATTGGTACTTGGATTGGTAGTGCATTATTTTGCATAAATGCATTCGCAGTGTATGCCAGATTGGTATTTGCAATCACGTCAAAGTTACCAGTGAAGAAATAGCCAATTAAGAAGTTAGAAATAAAGAATGGCCAGTAACCTTGTCCATTAAATCCTTTAATGCCAACTGGACTGCCACATCCAACAAAGGAAATGCTTGGATTGTTATTCATATCGTATTTATAAATAGGAAAGACTCGGTATAAATTAATTAGTAATAAGACAAAAATACTAATCCCAATAAAAATTAACAAGTAACGTAATAACTTAAAGTAATCATGCAAATAAAACATCAAAAAGACATTTTTGATTAAATTAAAGAACATCGCAATTAATAAGAAAATGACTAAAAAGATCATGTAAAAATTACCAATGACGATGGCAAACTGCATGATTTGGGCATACCATAACATCCCACCTTGGCAAGTATTAGTAATTCCATCTTTACTTCAGCCTCATGGTAAATAATTAACTTTGGCTTCAAATGGTAAGACAATGATTAAACTAAAGAAAATGGCAATGAATGGTAAGTAAGTAATTCAATGCTTGCGAATTTTTTTTAAAACAATTTGCAAAATAATTAGGATTAAAACAAAAGCCAGGAAGATGCCTACAAAAATGTAGACATTTCCTGAGCTCATTCCAAAGATATTCTGCAATATATTTGAATCAGAGTTCATATCTTTGTTAATTATAAACTATTAAGTGCAACTTTCACACACTTCGGTGACTTGCTTTTCGGTCTTGCAGTAATAGAAGGTTTTTAATCCTAATGCAAAACCATAAAAGTGCAACATCATAAAATCAGTCGCACTCACAATCTTGGCAAAATAAATATTAACTGATTGACTTTGGTCAATGTAACATTGTCGAACTGCAGCTAATCTTAGCAAAGCAAATTGATCACAATCAATGGCTCGCTTATAGTATTTACGGTTAATGCGTAAATCAGGAACTAAAGTTGGAATGTTAATAATTCCATCTTCCTTATAGAAAGTTTGTTGAATTGGTTCCGTACTTTCAGTGGCATTAATTGATTTACCAGTCGTTGCAGTTGGAGCAACAGCCATTAATGTTGCATTGCGAATTCCATAACGACGAAGGTCTTCTCTTAGACCATCTCATAATTTCATGTTAGGACCATGCTTTGGCAATTGCAAAGCCAGTTTATTAGCCATATCGATTGGCAAAATTCCTTGGGCTCACTTTGTTTCGTTAAACTTCGAAAATTTTCCCCGAATTTTTGCTAATTCGATTGAAGATTTAATTAAGTTGTAACTTAAATCTTCAAATACTTCTTGGGTAGCATCCAATGCCGCTGGTTCATCAATCACAATCTTGCGTTGAGCCAAATAATTAGCATAGTTAGATGCTCCAATTCCTAGGAACCGATATTGTTTGTTTGAATTCTTTGCTTCAAGGACTGGATAATGAGCAAGATCAACAGTGTTGTCCATTCCCCGCACCACGATATAAGCAAGGTCTTGCTTTTCTTGTGGTTTTAATTTTGCTCATTCGACTAAATTAATGGAGGCAAGATTACACAACGCAATTTCACCAGCATTGGTTTTCTTGATAATTGAATTACCAACTGAATCCAATTCTTCACTAATGCCAGTGCTAAAACTGGATGGTAAGGTAATTTCAGTGCACAAGTTGGAAGAATTAATGTAACGGTTTAATAAACTAGAATTATTAACGTTTTCAATATGGAATAAGTAGATATTTCCGGTTTCTGCCCGTTCCTTAAGGATTAATGCCATTAAATCCCGAGCTTTAATGATGGTTTTTGGAATTTCTGGGTTATCTTCATATTCCTTGTATTTCCGGTTAAATTCTTCGCCAAAACACGTTAATAATGGCTGAACATCTTTTGGGTTAAATAACGAAATTGATTCGTCTTTTAATACCCGGTCAATGAATAAATCATTAATTTTAACAGCATATTTTAAAAACCGTGCCCGGTTTTCTTCGGTACCATTGTTATTCTTCAACACAACCATTTCCCGCACGTTTCAGTGTCATCAGTTGAAATACACACAACAAGCACCTGGTCGTTCTGACCCTTGATTGAAACCTTTCATGATTGATTCAACAATTTTAATGAAAGGAACTGGTCCGCTCGAAAAACCGTTATTACCGTTAATGTAAGACCCGCTTGCTCTTAAGTAAGAAACATCCAGAGCAGTTCCACCTTTAAACTTGGAATAAATAGCAAGGTTCTTACAGGTATCCATAATGCTAGCTGTATCATCATTCATGACTGACAGCACGCAAGAAGACAATTGTTGACTAATGGTACCAGTGTTAAGCATGATCGGAGTAGCAACAGTTACTTGGTGTAATGATAGGGCATCATACATCCGTTTAACTAGTTGCAACCGTTCACTCTTGTTTTCGTTCACAAAAAGCATCATTGCTACACGCATGTATGCGTCTTGGGGCAATTCAAACTTTTTGTTTTTATTATCGCGAAAACAATACTTTGAATAAAAGAAATATAAAGCTTTATACGTAAACAAGTAATCACGTTCTTGCTTAATATAGTTGCCTAGTTCATCGATTTCTTCAGCACTATATTGGTTAAACAATGCGGGGTCATACCTACCACAACTAATCCCTTTTTTAATGACACTAGAAAGTTCAGGGTAATTTAATTTTCCATCATGAATCTTTTTGATTCATGTTTCCTTGTACATTTTTAGTAACAAGAACCGTGCAGCGATATATTCAAATTCGCTGTACATTGGATTAATTTGGTTAGCACTCGTCCGGATTAAAAGATCAAATACGTCCTTGGTTTTAATACTGTTGTATAGTTTTGGCGTAAAACTAGACAAAATTTTATGGGTGAAGTTTTCATCCCCATTCGTCGCTCAATTACAAATGTTTTTAATTTTATCAATCGAGAATCGTTCTTTACTGTTATCACGCTTAATAACAAAGAAAGAATTAATTGATTCTGGATCAACGACTGGTAGGGGTGCATTAGTTTCGTTTTCAGTTGGATTTAAAGCTTGTTCTAAACTAACTGCCATAACTAATTAGCTTTGTCTTTTTTGCTATTCTTTTCAGCAGCAGCTGCTTTTTGCTTCTTCATTTGCCGGCCCATTGGACTATCATCAAGTAAGTCTTGAAGAATTGCCTTTAAGTCCTTGTCACCATAGTCTAATTCCATGGTACCAATGTTATAGTTAATTGCAGTTGCTTCTTGTTGAGCAGTGTTATCTTTGTTAATATCCTTGTAGTTTTCAAATCAAACAACAAGATCTGGTTTATTAACTTCATCCTTATAAAGTGGTGGTAAGCCAATCTTTTGTAACCGGTTGTTAGCATAATACTTCATGAAACTGTTTAAAGTTTTTTCAGTTAAACCAGGAACTTTACCAAGTTTTAATAGGTATTTACCTCATTCAACTTCATCTTCAACAATTCCCTTAACGATATCAGTAACGTGTTCATGGTATCAAGGAGAATTAAATAAGTGTGAGAAACCTTCCCCTGGCATTCTTTGAAGAATGTTAATGACACCCCCAACTAGTGATACGTGCATGTCTTCATCAAAATTAATTAGCTTAATGATCTTAGCAACTCCAGGGATACTATCATTCGTACTTTCGTTAACAATGTAAGTAACTAGGAAGGAAACGTAGAATTTCAAACCTTCCAAGAAGAAAATGTGCACTAATAAGATAACAATGTGCTTTTTAAGTTCTTCAAGTGGTAATACTAACCGACCATCAAGTCAACCTTTAACAAAGTCATAAGCAGCGATTTCCTTATCAGTCCGCTTCTTAATTTGGGGAATTTCGTAAATTCGGTTAAATACGTTAGTAGCATCAGCCGAAAACATTTCCCGAATGATGTGGGAATATGATAGTGAGTGGATTAATTCAAAGAATGCTTGCGTCTTAAAAGCAGCTTCTCATTCAGATGAAGTTACTAATTGCGCCATAACCGAGTCAAGACCCCGGTTTTGGGCAGAGTCCATTAAAGTTTGGAACAATAAGTTGTTAATAACTACTTCTTGAATTCCTTTATCGAGGGATTTAAACTTTTCCCGGTCACTAATTAATGAAATTTCTTCGGGAGTTCAGAATGCTTGCCGCATTGCCCGTTCAATTTGCTTAGCAAAAGGGTATTTATAGTTATCGTAACGTTGAAAACCGTTATATTTACCAAGCAACATCTTTTGGTCTTTAATTGGAACGTTGTACGTTAAATCGACCAACATTGATTCTGGGTGGAAGATATCTTGTTCGTTAATTTCTTCCTTTAGTTCTTTTTCTGTATTTTCAGCCATAATATTGTGTCTCCTTAAAATTTGTGTGAAAATAATTTTAGAAGATAACATTCAAAAATTTTGAAATTTTTTTAAGTTTTTTATTTCTTTTAAAAATTCAAAGAAGCAAATCCGATTTTTTTGGGAAAATCCCGCACTTCGAATCAAAACTTTATAAAAATTACGAAAAATTTTAGTAATTTCAAGTAAAAAATGTTATGTAATATAAAATTTTTAGTAATTTAATTATGAAAAGAAAAGTTTTATCAGGAATTCAACCTACTAGTCAAATTACCATAGGTAATTTCTTAGGTGCCATTAAATTATTTAAATCATTCCAAGATACTGATGATTTATACATCTTTGTAGCTGATTTACATGCTTTATGCTCCTCTAATTACGATCCAGAAAAGATGCAAGCAAACATCCTTAACGTGCTGAAAGCTTATTATGCAGCAGGCCTTGATTTTGACAGAACCAAAATTTTTGTCCAATCCAAAGTCGTAGCACACTGCCAAATGTTTAGTGCTTTAATTAACTTTACCACGATTGGCGAACTTAGTCGCATGACTCAATTTAAGGACAAAAGTAGTAAATTTAAAATGAAAAACGGAACTGAAACCATCCCAACTGGATTGTTAACTTACCCAGTTTTAATGGCCGGTGATATTTTACTTTACGATGCTAATATTGTCCCAGTAGGAATCGATCAAAAGCAACATGTTGAATTAACAAGGGATATTGCGATTCGCATTAATAATAAGTTTAATACGCAACTGTTTACAATTCCCGAACCATATTTTAGTAAAACTGCAACCAAAATTTATGACTTATTAAATCCAAAAATTAAAATGTCAAAATCAAATGCTAATACGAATGGAACTATCTTTATTACTGACAGTTTAACTGAAATCGAACGGAAGATTAAAAGTGCAGTTACTGACAATTATAATCAAGTTAACTATGATTATGAAAAACAACCAGGAGTTACTAATTTAATTAACATTGCTGCTAGCATTCTTGATTGTGATCCCCAAACAATTGTTGCTAGTCAACAAGGTAAGAATTACAAAGAATTTAAGCAATATATTGCCCAAGTAGTGTGTGATTTCATAAAGAATTTACAAGACAAAATTAATAACGTTAACGAACAAGAATTATTAGCAAAAGTAGATCGCAATAACAAAATTTGCGAAGAAATTGCAAATAAAAAAGTAATGGCATTGTATAAGTTAATTGGTTTACGCTAATTAATCATCAAAAAAGATATTGTCGCAGTGGACAATATCTTTTTTATTAATGATGCTTTTAATTAAATATTTTGCTTTGGCAACTCAAATAAGTTCTTTTCCATGACTTCTTTTTTAATAGTATCAAATAACTTATTATCTTTTAAAATTGCCAATCTGGTAGCTTGTTTACCTTGGGCAATATTTTTATTTTGGTAACTATATCAAGTTCCGCTTTTAGCAATGATCCCATTTTCAAAGGCAATATCAATGACTTCATTATTGTAATCAAAACCTAGTCCAAAATATAAGTCAATTAACGCCGTAGTTAATGGACGTGCTAATTTGTTTTTAACGACATTAACTTTAATGCGAATCCCAATTGGTTCTTCAGCATTTTTAATTAATTCAGTCTTTTTTGTTTCTAAACGTAAGGAAGAAAAGAACTTTAAAGCACGTCCACCTGATGTCGTAGTTGCATTTCCAGGCATATAACCAATGCCAATCTTATCTCTGATTTGATTAATAAAAATAATACTAATGTTGTTATTTAAAAGATTTTGAATAATCCGTAATCCTTTGGACATGATGCGTGCTTGCAAACCAATTGTTTGATCTCCGAATTCCCCATCTAGTTCTTGTTGCGGGGTTAAAGCAGCTACTGAGTCAACCACAATTAAATTTACTAAATTAGTTTTAATTAATGCTTCAATAATACTAAATGTTTGTTCTTCCGAATTAGGTTGACACAATACCATTTTGTTTAAATCAACTCCAAGTTGAGCAGCATAAGTAGAATTTAAAGCGTGTTCAGCATCAATATAAACTGCTTTTTCACCTTTCTTTTGGCATTCAGCCACTGCTTTTAAAGCAATGGTAGTTTTGCCACTTGATTCAGCCCCAAAAATTTCAATAATTCGTCCTTTAGGAAAGCCCCCTACTCCTAACGCTTTATCCAAATAATAACTACCGGATTTAATTAATTGTTCTGGTTTTAATACACAAGTTTCATTATTCAAAAATTGCAATGTACCTTCCCCGAATTTATGGTCTAATTGATTAATTACATCATTAAATTCGTCTTTCATTGCATTTTCACTTTTTTGCTTTGTCATAATTTCAGTTTATTTCATTGGTTATATTCGTAAAAAATGAAAATTGTCCCATTTTATTTTTGAGTTAGATAACTAGGAAGAATTCCCATACTTTCAATTTTGGTAAAATTAGGATTTTTTACACTAGCAAAATAAGTAAGATTGCTATTTAAATAATTATCATATCCGCAAAAACCAACGTTGATTAAATTAAACACTTTTAATCATGCTGTTTGATCAATATGTTCTAGCACCGGGGTGGCATCATCTTTAATGAATTGCTTAATCACTGATAAATTAGTAATTGGAAAATAAATACAAGGAGTTATTCATGATAAATTACTTGGATTATTTAAAGAAATCCCATTCGTTTGATCAATTGCGTTTGATCCATTAATGATGTCATTAAAATAATCACTAATTGCTTGATTGGTAACTTTGTTTGGTGAATCTACTTTTATCGTACCATTTAGCATTGATGATTTTACGTAGTTAATGTAAAATCCACCTGCACATTGAACAGTTGGATATGGAATGTTAGTATAAGGTACGATAAGCGTTGGGGCAATGGTAGCTCCTTTTATTACATCGCTAATATCAAGTTGAATTCAATAAGTAGTAAATTTACTACTATCCTTCTGATTTGCAATTTTAAGACCAAAGTTTAGTTTTCAACCAAAAGTAACATTAAACGACGGATTTTTGGTTTTGTTAAAGGCAAGGTCATTTAATGATAATACCACTGTTTTAAGTAATAATGAATCATTTGCTTGCAATGGTACTTCAACTGTCATACTGTTAAAAAAGTGATTGTATAAATCCTGAAATTTAGTTCAATTATGATTTAAAACATTTAAGCCATAATTTAAATCACTCCTAACAATTGGATCAAAATGATTTTTAATTGCATTGCTAAAAGTTTCGTCTCATTCATTAAATTCATCTTCTAAGGTTATTTTTTTATTTTGATTACTAGAACAACTAACAATGGGAGCACAAATTAAACTTGCACACCCAATTACACTAAAAATTCCTCAACAAATCTTTACTTTTTTTGTTATTTTCATAACCATAATTTTAATTTAAATAATCAACGAAAGACTGGGCTTTCCAATAAAAGAACGTGGTTTTTTAGAAAAATATTAAGAATAAATAAATATATATACTGATAAAATAATAATATATTGCAAAATTTAAGTTAATTTAAACATAACTAATTGGAGGAACATTATGGTTCATTTGTCCAAAAAATATGCTTATGACGGAACGGTTAAAAAAAGCAAAGTTTACGACGAAGCAAGACTTGAAAAATTAAACCAAATTCATAAGCAAATGAAGTCCCGCACTATCGAAGGAGCGGAACACTTAGAATGAATTGACTATATCAATTCACCTGATACTAACTTTATTATCCAAAAAATGTATGCATTATTTGCAAAATGACAAGAAGCAAAGGTTAATACATTAATCATTGCGGGAATTGGGGGCAGTGCTTTGGGAGCACGGGCTGCTATTCATATGTGCGTTAACAAATACATGCGGGGAGGAATTAAAATCATTTGAATTGATAGTATTTCTCCATCTAGTAATGCAGAATTACTACGGCACTTACGAAAATTTAACATTCGACCAGCTGGAATTGTTATTTCTAAATCTGGTACAACTTTAGAAACGTTAATTGGTTATCGCTTTATTAAGTTCATTATCGAATACAAGTACGATAAGAATCCTCATGAAAAAATGGCAATTGTGACTGGAGTTGAAAATAATGAATTACGTACCATTGCACAAAAAGAAGGATATGAAATATTTGATATCCCAACTAACATTGGGGGTCGTTTCTCGGCTTTAACTCCTGCTGGATTATTACCAATGATTATGGCTGGAGTTGATGTGTACCAAGTAATTGAAGGAGCAAAGCAAGCTATTAAAGATTGCTCTAATCCTGATTACAATGAAAACGAAGCATACGATTTTGCTTTACACCGGGTTGCTTATTATGAAGGTGGCTATATTAACGAAGTAGTTGATTCTTACGAAAAGAAATTAAGTGCTTTACTTGAACAATGTAAACAACTTTATGCAGAAACTGAAGCAAAAGATGGTAAAGGATTATTCCCAGTTCCTGCTACTTATACCAGAGACTTACACTCAATTGGTCAATATTTACAAGATGGTCCAAAAACCTTCTTTGAAACAACGATTTGAGTAAGAAAATCCAACGGTAATGCTCGCATTCCTGATGATTTAAACACAAGCAATAGTTTTTCATATCTTGAAGGACTATGACTAAGTGAAGTTAATAAATTAATTTATCGAAGTGTTGCTGAAGCACATGCAAAGATTGCTAAAGTTCCTGTTTTGTTAGTTGAAATGGACAAAATGGATCCTTTTAACTATGGATACTTTTATGCTTGATTAAGCATTAGTGTTATTGTTAGTGCTTACTTAATGGGTGCTAATCCATTTAACCAACCAGGAGTTGAAACATATAAATCCATTCTAAAAGAAAAATTAGCCGAATTAAAGGAAAATGTACTTCGCCGCAAAGCTGAACGTGCCAACGAAATTGATACTGACATTGATGATGAAGATGAAGAAGAAGTTGACGCAACAGTTGAAGACGACGAACCTACAATTAGTAATAAATAATAGCGAAAATGAATCAGATTAAGGTTGTTGAACCCTCCTTACTTGCTTTTTATAATTCAACCAATTTTTTGAGGATTTTACGTGAATTAAAAGAATTAGGAGTAGAACGCATTCATTACGACGTGATGGATGGGTTCTATGTTCCTAATTTTTCTTTTACTACTTCTTTTATCCCAATCTTATAT
The DNA here is from genome assembly GCA_017645255.1 of bacterium. Next base: position 54,027 of record JAGCPI010000017.1, on the reverse strand, counting down.
CAATTTGGTTTTTCCATTGAAGTTCATTTAATGGTAAAGAACGTGCTTTATTATTATGAAATGTTTAAACCATTTCATCCCACTAGCGTTGTCTTTCACCCGGACTGTTTAAATGCTAAAACGATTGACTATTTATTAAACGATGGGCAAAAACAAGGCATTCAAATTGGACTAGCATTTAATTTGCATGTTGATTTTCATCAATATGAAAAATATTTACCAAAGACTAAAATTAATTTAGTGATGGGTGTAAATGCCGGATTTGGTGGGCAGCACATTAGTCAAATAGGGATTGATAAATTACATGCCTTTAAAAATTATTTAGACAATTATCATTTAGCATTACCAATTATTTTTGATGGTGGAGTAAATGATAAAACAATTAGTTATATTTACAAAGATTGTACTTACATTGTTTCAGGTAGTTATTTAATCAATAGTGAAAATAAAAAAGAAGCTTACATGAAGCTTCTTTATAACGAAAAATAGATTAATTAAATTAATTCGTGATTTTTTCGTAGGGTTTTCTTGGTGCGAGCAGTAACTTTAATCGTTTTTGGTGCACCGTTTTCCATAATTGTGGCTTTTTGCAAATTTAAATTAAATTTCCGACGGTCGTGGTTTAATGCGTGAGAACGCAAATTACCACTCATGGCTTTCTTCCCAGTAATTTGATCTTGTTTTGCCATATTAAAATATCCTTTATAAATTACGATCGTACTAAGTTTTAGCAATAATCGTATGTACTTAATACATTATACTAATTATAATATTATACATATATAAAATTATTTGCTTTTTTACATTTTCAATTTATTTCACGAAAGAAGGTAAATTATTATGACCTCAATTAATAAAAATATGTTGTATAAAATGTTCCAAAGTGCTTACTCGTTTATTAAGCAAGAACAACTGTACATCAACAAGTTAAACGTTTTTCCAGTTCCCGATGGAGATACTGGAGATAATATGGTTAACACCTGAAAAGGTGCCCTCGACGAAATCTCATTAATGGAAGGAAGAACCTTATATGAATTTACCACCCAATTTAGTCGCCAATTACTATTAGCGACAATTGGTAATTCTGGCACGATTCTTTCCCAAATTTTTAAAGGTTTTTTTGAACCAATTACCCCTGAAATGAAGGAAATTGACGTTAAGACTTTAATTGAAGCTTTTTCATTTGCATGCAAAATTGCTTATAAAGTTGTTCCAGATCCTAAAGAAGGTACGATGCTTACAGTAATCAGAGTTGTGTCTGAACATTTAAAGAAAAACATTAAGAATTACAATACGGTTGAAGAAGTTTTTCTTGATGTAATTAGTGTAGGGGATGATACAGTTAAGAAGACAATGAACATGCTTCCGGAATTAAAGAAAGCAAAGAATGTTGACTCAGGTGCTTACGGATTAGTTGTTATCTTTAAGGGAATGTATGATGCACTAGTAAATAAGGACATTGCTAATTTACGGCAAGCAGAAAAAATCGAAAATAAATTAGAAATTGTCAAAAAAGAAAAAATCGGAATTGATTCAGAATTTGTAACTTCTAGTGAAGATGATTATGGATATTGTTGTGAATTTGTACTAGAAATTGGTGCTAGTTTGCAAAATGATGAACAAAAAGAAAAATTACCTTTTGATCCCCAAAAAGTAGTAGCAGAATTAAAAGAAGTAGGAAATTCATTAGTTTTTGTTTACGATGATGTATTTTGCAAAGTTCATGTGCATTCATTATTTCCTTACAAAATTTTAAAAATTGGTCAACAATATGGTGAATACCACCGCATTAAAGTTGAAAACATGACTTTGCAACGCAATCGCAACAATAACAAAAAATTATTGAATAACCAAAAGCAAGAAGCTTTAAAATCCACTCAATGTTTAGTAGCAACCGTACCAAATGATGATATTGAAAAATTATTTCGTAATGAATTTAATGTTAAATATGTAATAAATCGAAAAAATAGTTTAGCACCTAGTGTTCGACAATTCATTGAATTAATTCATGAAACTCGTTCAAATAAAGTAATAGTTGTGATTGATAATAGTGATTACTTTTTAGCAGCTAATGAGGCTAAAAAAGATGTTGCTAATGAAAATATTAATGTTGAAATTATTGACGCAAAGGATATTGTTTCCAGCTTATTTGCTATTTTAAGTTTTAATACATTAGATGAATTTAACGTGGTAATTAAACGCATGCAAGCAACGTTAAAGAAAATTACAAGTGCGAAAGTAGCAGTTGCTGGCAAGGAAATTGTGCTTGATAAAAACATCAAAATTAAAAAAGGTAATTACATTCTAGTTCAAGATAAGAAAGTAATTAATGGCAACCCCGATTTTTTCAAAATTGGTGTGGAAGCAATTGATTTAATTATCAAGAAAAAGAAGAAATCCTGAAATGAAAGCATTTATATGCTGATTAATAAAGACATTCCTCACGAAATAATTGATAAGTTTAATGATTATGCTAATAAAAAGGGATTTAATTTAGAAGTAATGGATGATGGTCCTGATACATACATGATGTATGTAGGAGCCTAGTCATGGATTTGATAAAAATTGGCATTGATGGACTTGGATTTGAAAATGATCCATTAATTGCTTATGAAAGTGCAAAAAAGGCCTTAGCAATTTTTGATGACTTGGAAATTACATTAGTTACTAATCAACATGTCATTGATGTTGCTAAAAATGACAATGTCGATCGGTTGAAATTAGTCTTAGCAAAAGAATTTGCTACGCAAGAAGATACGATAAGCATTATTCGCACCCATGATGATTTAAGCATTCAAATTGCATGTGATTTACTTGCAACTAATCAAATTGATGGACTAGTTGTTTCTGGTAATACGGCAATTACAATCGCAACCGCGTTTGTTAAAGTTGGTACTTATCCCAACATTAATAAATTTGGTTTAATGATTACCATGCCAACAATGGTGCAAGGTAAATTAGTGTGACTAATTGATACGGGTGCAAATCGCAGCGTCGTGGGTAAAAATCTTTATGATTATGCAATTATGACTAATGTATATGTTTCAAAAATCCATAACATTAAACATCCACGCATTGGCTTAATTAATATTGGAACTGAAGAACACAAAGGATTACCAGAACACAAAGAAGCAGATGCTTTGATTAGACAAAATAAAACCTTAAACTATGTTGGTTTTGTTGAACCTAATAATATCCTTACTGGGGAAGATGCAGACGTTTACATTTGCAATGGATATACTGGTAACATTATTCTCAAAACTTTAGAAGGCACCATGAAAATGGTAGGTAAATTCTTAAAAGCAGAATATACTAAATGATTTAATGCATTACCATATGTAGCAAACCGGCACATTCTAAATAAATTTAAAGATCGTTTTAATGCTAATCCGTGAGCAGGTGCATATTTATTAGGTTTGCGCAAACCAATCATTAAAGGGCATAGTCGCACTGATGAAACCCAATTATCAACCTGCATTCGCATGATGCACGATGCATTAAAGAAAAAAGTCTTCAAAATTATGGAGCAAGAATTAGAAAAAATAAATAATGAACAGTCAAGAACAACAACCAACTAAAACATTAGCAGAGCAAAATCATTTATTTAGTGCTCCTTATAGTTTATGATGAACTAAAAAGCAATTATTAGATTTTCAAACTTTCTTAAATAAATATGGTTTAAATTTAAATGTTAACTATAACTATTTGCAATGTGCATTCATTCATCCAACTTTCTCACATGACAACCAAATTAACTATAATTACCAACGCCTTGAATTTTTAGGTGACTCTTTAATTGGCAAAGAAGTTTCAATCTATTTATTTAACAAACCAGAACTAACCGAAAAAGATATGACAAATGAACGGATTAAAATGGTTGACCATGATGCATTATGTCAAGTAGCAAAAGACTTAAACTTTAAGAAATTTATTTTAGTTGGTGCTTCTTATCGGTATGGGGATGAAGATAGTGAAGGTGAAGAAATAAGTCCTGCTAACTACGAAGATATTTTTGAAGCTTTTTGTGCTGCTATCTATTTAACTTATGGCCAAGAAACCTTAACGAAGTTTATTAACAAAACTTTAATTCATTATTATGAAAATAATAAATTAAACATTTCTTTTGACTATAAAACTAAATTTCAAGAAGCCATGCAACGATACGGAAAAGCTGATATTAAGTATGCGACGATAGAAACCCACATTGAACATTCAAACAAGCATTTGTTTCATACGCAAGTAAAATACCAAGGGATTGTGTATGGAGAAGGTGAAGGATTTAAGAAGCACGAAGCAGAAAATGAAGCTGCAAAGGATGCACTAACTAAAATGTGCACAAATTAATAATAAATTATGATTTTTTTAAAGAAAATTGAATTAAATGGTTTTAAATCGTATGCAAATTTAACAACCATTACTTTTCCAAATAATTTTGTTGGTATTATTGGACCGAACGGATCAGGGAAAACAAACATTGTTGATGCAATTAGGTGAGTACTTGGAGAAATTAGTAGTAAGCAATTAAGAGAAGAAAATACTAACGATATTATCTTTGCGGGTTCAAGTACGGTTGATCCAAGCAACGAAGTAGATGTCAAATTATTTTTTGATAATAGCAGTAAAATTTTAAACATCGACCATGATGAAGTAGTTATTTGCCGCCACTTTAAGCGTGATAGCGATAATAGTGAATATTTCATTAATGGTGAATCAGTAAAAAGAAAAGACATCATTGATTTATTTTTAAATACTGGATTATCAAAAGATTCTTTAGGAATCATTTCGCAAGGAAAAGTGCAATGGTTTGTTGAAGCTAAACCTGAAGAACGTCGCCATATTTTTGAACAAGCTTCTGGAATTGCTAAATATATGAAAATCAAGGATGAATACATCAATAAATTAGTAGCTATTAATAATAACCTTGATGAATTAATGAAAGATGGTAGGCAATACGAAAGTAATATTGCCAAACTTGAAAAGCAAGCAAAGAATGCACAAGAATATTTGGAATGTAAGGATAAACTAAAAGACCTTGAATTATATCAAGCCAAACAACAATATTTGCATTACACAAAAAAACTCGAAGAATTAGTTGCACAAAAAAATGCTTTATCATTAAAAATTAAGCAACTTGATAATGATAATCTTGCTGATAAAATGGAATTTAGCAAGGTTAAGAAGCAATATGATGAAAAACAAGTTTTAATTGATCAATTGCACCAACAACGTTACAATGTCCAAGAACAAATTAATAACTTGCAAAAGCAAGTAAGTACTTACCAAGCTAATTTGCAAAAAGAGTTAGCAAGTAATGATAGGCAAACTAAAATTAATGCTTTATCCCAATTAATTAATGATACTGATGAAAGCATTAAGGTTATTAGTAGCAAAAAGAATGAAGCTCAAAATATTTTTAATCAATTGCAAAGCAACTATTCTCAAAACCTAGCCGCACTAAATAAGCAAAAAGTTAAATATGATGCTTTAGCTAATAGTGCTAATGAATTGACATACAAAATTCGCGGTTTAAAGCAATACATTGATGATGAATTTGCTCATGAAAAAGGGGTTAAAAACATTTTACAAAACCGGGCGGTTGTCCCTGGTCTAATTGATCCATTAAATAAACTAGTTCACATCAAAGATAAGAAATATAGCATTGCTGCCCAATTAGCACTTGGAAAAAATTATGCAACTTTAGTGGTTGAAAGTGTTAACGATGCTAAATTAGGAATTGAATTCTTACGTAAAAATAATGCTGGAGTTGCTAGTTTTATGCCTTTAGATGCGATTAAGCCAGCATCAATTCCTAATAATTACTTAATGACTATTAAGGAAGTGCAAGGTTTTATTGGCCCAGCGCATAAACTATTTAGTATTGACGAAAAATACGAAATCGTTTTGCAATCACTAATTGGCAACATCATCATTGTTAATAACTTACAAACTGCTAATTTAATTGCGAAATTAATTAACTATAGCAGCAAAATCATTTCACTTGACGGTGACACAATTTTCCGGGGCGGAATGATTACAGGGGGTAGTATTAATCAAAATAAAGTTAATTGATTAACAGTTCAAGATGAATATAAGACAAGTCAAGAACAACTTGATCAACTAGCAAAGCAAATTACTAGCGAAAAAGAAACTCTTAAACAACTGGAAGTAAAAAAAGAAAGTTTATATGATGAGTTAAATTCTAGTCAACTTAATTTAAAGTTATTAAATGATAAACTTAGTGAACTAAATCAAACTAAAATAGATTACACTAACCAACTTAAATCATTATCTGTTAATAATGCCGAAGTAATAAAAAAACAAGCTTCCGAATTAAGTGCTAAATTAAGTGAGTTAGAAGCTACTAAGCAAGATTTAAACACCAAACTTGATGTTCAACAAAATGCTTTTAATGAAATTAGTAAAAAGTTTAATGACTTAGATACCAAGTTACAACAAACTAACCAATTAACAATTCAATTCACTGACTCATTAAGTGGACGTGAACAAGATATTATTAAAATCAACAACATTCTTGATGGAATTAAAGTAACAGCAAATAATTATCAATTATCATTAGAAAATTTAGTTAACTTAAAGATTGAATTAAATATTACACAAGATGAACTAATTAGTCAATTAACTGCTTATAAATCAAAATTAAGTAGTTTTGGTCCGATTAATTTACAAGCCATTAATGAACTAAAAACCGTTAAGCAACAATATGAAGGATTAACTAAAAATATTGAAGAAGTTAAAAAATCCCAAGAAAATTTAAATGCTACGATTAATAGTATTGATAAAGAAATGGTAAAAGTATTTCGGAATAAAATTTACGAAATCAATCAAAAGTTACCTACTATCTTTAGTCAACTATTCAAAAAAGGTAAATGTGAATTACAATTCACTGACCAAACTGACTTATTGCAATCCGGAATTGAAGTTGTAATTAGTCAATCTGAAAAATACCACGTCAAGTTAAATTCATTATCGGGTGGGGAAAAATCAATTATTTCACTAGCAATCTTGCTAACGATTTTACAAACTAGTAATTTCCCATTAATTATCTTGGATGAAGCTGAATCAGCACTTGATCCAATGAACGCACAAGCATTTGCCCAATTAATTTTGCAAAGCACCAATAAATCTCAATTTATCGTTGTTACTCACCGCAAGGAAACCATGGTTTTTTGCGATAATTTAATCGGTATTAGCAATAACCAACAAGGAGTAACTAGTGCTTATGAAATTGATGCAAAGGACATTACGCAAGAACAATTAAATTAATAAATAATAAGAATAAAAATGAAACTGTGAGAAAAAATTAAAGGCATTTTTAAACCTAAAAATAAAGATGCAAACCAATTAGCACAACAAATTCAAAAAAAGAACGAAGAAAACCGAATTTGGGATAAAACTAAAGAAAATGATTTTGACGCAAAACTAAATCAAAATGCAACTGGCTTTAGTAAAGCAATTGATGAATTGCAAATTGCGTATGCTAAAGATGCATTTTCTGATGATTTTTATGACGCAATGATTGAAGCACTCGTATCACTTGATATTGGGTATGCGACAAGTGAAAAAATTACGAATGCTGTTCAAAATGAAGTTAAAAGACAAAATATTACTTCGTTTGATAAAGTAATTGAAACTTTAGTTGATAAATTACTTGTTTACTATATTCAAGATACCAATGTTGATACTTCCTTAAATATCACCAAAGATCGCAAAACCAACTGCATTATTATGGTTGGTGCTAACGGAGTAGGTAAAACAACTACGATTGCTAAATTAGCTAACTTCTATAAACAACGCAACGAAAAAATTCTTTTGGTGGCTGCTGATACATTTAGAGCAGGTGCAGTTGAACAACTAAGAGTTCATGCCGAAAAACTTGGGATTGATATTTTAGGTCCTGATAAAGTTGGAGAAGATCCAGCCGCTGTTGCTTATAAAGGTGTTAAGAAGGGATATGAAGAAGGATATTCATTAGTAATAGTTGATACTTCTGGAAGATTGCAAAACAAAATTAACTTAATGAATGAATTAACAAAAATCATTAAGCAAATTAAACGTTTTGATCCAACTGCCCCTCACGAAATCTTATTAGTATTAGATGCAACAGTTGGCCAAAGTGGAATTGCGCAAGCTAAAGCATTCAATGAAGCAGCCGGGGGAGTTACTGGTATTATCCTAGTTAAAATGGATTCATCTTCGAAGGGCGGTATTATTCTATCCATTAAAGATCAATTTAATATTCCTGTTAAATTGATTGGATATGGTGAAAAAATAAATGATATTTCTGAATTTAACTTAGAAGAATACATTAAGAATCTAGTTAAAAATATTCAAATTGATTTAGATAAATCTCAAAAAACTAAATAAGTTTTATGCGAAGTGCAATTTTTATTGATTTACAAAGCACTGTTTTTGACAGCCATTCTTATTATTTAAAACTGTTAAATAAACTAGTTGAAAAAAATAAATGAAAGGTAAATTTTCCTAATTATTTGCAATACCAATTATTAGATTTTCATCAACTATATTCTCAATTTATTAAAATTAACCAACCATTCAACAAAATTTTGACTTATTGAAAATCATTAAATAAATGCAAACAATTAAGTAATGCCCACATTACTGAAGAACTAAAAAATACCAATAAATCGTTTTTTTTAGAAGAATTACGCGATTTAATTAGTTCAAATAAATACCGCATTTATTTCTTATTCTATGATCCATGAGATCAATCTTTTTTTAATTTTCTAATTGCCAAAGAAAAACAAAATAATTCTTTTAAGAACCACGAGTTTTTTTACCAACCAAAAAATAATCAATTTGATGGAACAAATCTCATCAAACGTTTAGCAAAATTAGATGTTCCAACTGGAAATTTAATCTTAATGAGTAATAATTACTTATTAATGCGTTACTTTCATGCTGTTGGTGCTAAAACTGCTAGTGTTTATGCTTCGCCAAACAGTTTGGAAGCATTTGTTGCTGATGTTAACATTAAGGAATTATTAACAAGCAACTTAATGCAAATCATTGAAAATATGCATTAAGCAATATAAAAACGTTTTAAACTAATACAAATTAATTAAAATATAAATAATGTATAAATAAGTTGTGAGATAGACAAAAATGATGAAGAAAACATACCTTATTGATAACCATACCCATCTAAATATGCGTCCCCTTTACGATGATTGACGTAAATATGCTCAAATTTGTAAAGAATATCATATGTTTTTAAACCTTGCTTCTAGTTGCCCACTTGACGTAGAAAGAGCACTAGAAATTGCAAAGGAAACAAAAATTGCAAAAGTTTGAATGGCAATTCACCCCATTGACATTCGAGCTTATAAGATGGATGTTGTTGAAAAAATTTTTGATAAATTTTACGCTGAAAATAAAGAATGAATTCTTGGAATTGGCGAATGTGGTTTAGACGAAAAAGACATGGAACACTTCCCACCAATTGACGAACAAATCGCTTGATTAAAGTGGCATGCTAATTATGCTAACAATAAAAACTTACCAATCATGATTCACTGCCGGGATGCATACCAAACTTTAATTGACCACTGAGATGAATTTAATTTTAAAACGCAAGTAGTAATTCACTGTTTTAGCGGTAGTAGGGAAGAAATGGTTGCTTTGTTAAACCGGGGATGCTATATTTCTTTTGCTGGTAATGTTACTTATCCAAAGGTAGCAGTTTATACGGATGACGCAATTCGCAGTGTTCCATTGGACAAAATCCTAGTAGAAACTGATGCTCCATTCCTAGTACCACGGAAATTGGAAAAATATACTAACGTTAACCAACCTTACTATATTTTTGAAACCTATGAATACATTGCAAAATTAAAAGGAATTAAGGTTGGAGTTTTAGTTGATAAGGTAGCTGAAAACTACTTAACTGCTTATAAGTTATCAGAACACGATATTGCTTATTAATTAATTTACATATATACTAAAAGGAAGGATATAGTCCCTTCCTTTTTTATTTTCTATTAATTTATCAACATTAAACCTAAGTAAATTGAATTTAAAAGAAATTACTATTTTGAATTCAATGTTTAATTGCTAAATTTAAAGTGATTTACTAATTAAATTATTTTGCTTGTTTAATAAAAAATACTGTTAAAATAATTTATATTTTTTAACATGTTTAATCATTCAGCACGAAAAAATAAGAAGAAACTAACTACTGCCCAAGTCTATGGGGAATTACCAATTTGAAAAGTAATGCTTCGAATTGCCTTTCCTTCCTTTGTAACTAGCTTTATGAGTGCACTATTTACTTTCCTTGACTTGGTATTTTTAGTTAATCTAATGCCTCTTACGCATATGTTTGATTTCTATCATTTATTTCTAGAGAATAGTGATTTGTTCAATAATTTAATCAATCACATCACTATCCCCGAAGTAAGAGAGTATATTTTGCACAATAGTGATGCTATAGAACAATTCATTCACTATATTGCTAATACTGATCATTTACACTTCTACGATACTGCAGCCACCGTCCGGGTTGCCTCTTCATTAGTCTCACCATTAACGTTTATCATTACTGCAATTACTGGTTTGATTTTACCGGGAGGAAACGTTTTGTTTGCCCAAGCTTTAAGTAAACAAAATTTCTTAAATGAAGTTAAAGTATGGCAAAATGAATTTTATTGTTCAGTTATTGTTACTATTGGGGGAATGCTATTAATTTATATTCTTAACTACAGCATGATTCCAGCCACTGTTAATGGATCAATTGATATGAACATCACTCCTAGTGAAGTTCATAATAGTTTAGGTACTTATTATTACACGTTAAAAAATAATCAAATTACCTTCTATACAATTACCAATCATCAATTTTACGTTTATGATAATCCGGTTAATCCAGTTAATGTTAAACCATTAACTTTTGATATTAATAATAACAACCAAATAATTGCTACTACGTTTTTAAAATACTATGGAGTAGTTAAAAACTATTCAGTTACTTGAGCACAAAACTTCATTTCCATTATGACCTGTGGTCTTTGAATTTCGACAATTGTGCGGTTGTTAACTAACACTATTAGAGCTCACGGTAGAACTTTAGTAATTACTATTATTCTACTATTAGATACTTTATTAAACATGGTGCTAGACTTCTGCTTAATTTATTTTGCTCAAATTGGTATGGATGGAGCAGCAGTAGCTACTATCATATCTTGAATTGCATGTACCATTCCACTTCTAACGTACTTCCACATGCTTCGCAAAGAAGGATTAATTTATATTTCATTCTGACACCTGCTAGCCCAAAAAGTGATGTTTAATTGACGCATCATTAATCAAATGTCATTAATCTCAATATCTTATTTAATTTCGATTATTGGCTTCATGGTAGTACGGGTTTTATTAATTCACCAAATTGCGTTAGTTACTGCAATCTTGTATCCAGCGTTAGGTAGTTTATACTTCATTTCGATTACGGGTGCAATTTACCCAATTATGAATTTATTTCAAAATACGATTAGTGGTTTTATGAATGCTGGTACTTCCATTGTGTCTTATAATTTTGGAATTAAGCGTTATGATCGTTTACGCATTATTGTTTTTGAAATCACAATTTTCATTTTAGTAGTGGGAGGTACTATTTTAGGTTTATTTGGTTTTTGTACTCCATTAAGTAACGCCGTATTATATTTGTTTAATGTTCACTATGTAGCAGGTAATAACTCATTAGCATACTTATATGAATGCTCAAGAAAATTCCTTTGAATTTCATTAATGATTCTTCCATTCCAAGGACTTGGTAATAGTGCATTCATGCTATTTAGATCAAGCAAGCGCTATTTAGCAGCTACTGGGGCCGGAGTACTACGTTCAATGTTAATTATCATTCCGTACTTATTTATCTTTAGCGCGGTAGCAGAAAATAAATTAATGCCAATTCCACATCCAGAACAAGCACAATATAATCCTTTATATAACCCAAATATGTGAATTGTGCTTTGAACTCAAAGTGCATCAACTATCACTAGCAACATCATTACTTTAACTTGAACTATTGCATTTATTTATACCAAAGTTGATAAGCCAAAAGTTCCATGATATGATTGGAAACTAATCAAAGTAATTCGTAAAAAATACATGAAGAATTTAATGAATGAATCTAATCTAAGAACTATTGATAAAATTCTAAAATAATTAAAAATAAAAAGTAAGGGGCATCAACCTCTTACTTTTTTTGTATGTATCAATTTATTTACCAACGCAAAAATTAGCAAATAAGCGATCAATGAAATTTAAATCATTAGTTTTACCAATGAGTTCTTGAAACATCTTTAAGATGCCATGTAAACGATCAATAATTAAATCAAAACTAAAGCCATTTTCTAATGCTTCTTTAACTAGGATTAATTCTTTTTCTAAGTTAATGGCAATGGATAATTGATATTGATCTTGTAAAGTATATTGATTAATTAGATTAGTTGGTTTTAATAAGTTTAATGAATTGCTTAATGCATGCAGGATTTCTTGATAAGAATCGTCTTTGGTATTAATCGAAATGCCTTGTCAATTTGACTTCACTGGTAAATCATTTTTATTTACAACTATTAAATGGGGATAATCTTTGATTTGTTTGTAAATTGCTTGTTCATCAACTAAATTAGCAGTTGACGATCCATCAACAATAAACAAAATGAAATTTGCTTTTTTGATGGTATCAAGCGTTTTATCAATTCCCATATTTTCAATTAAATCAGCAGTTTGCCTAATACCTGCTGTGTCTTGAAATTTCCATAGTTGATTATCGTAATTAATGTAATCTTCTACCACATCTCTTGTCGTCCCTGGAATGTTAGAAACAATTGCCTTATTAGTTTTTAAAATCTTATTTAACAACGATGATTTACCAGCATTTGCAACTCCAACAATTGCAATTTTAATTCCTTGATAATAAGGTAAGATTAGTTTGGCATCATGAATTAATGATTGCACCAACTTAATGAAATTAGCAAAATAATTAATTAAGTATGAAGGAGTAATTGGTTCTTGATCATCATCATTAAATTCGGGATAATCGATTAATACTTCCATGCGACCAATGAGAGTGAACAATTCTTGTTCATATTTATTTAATGCTTTTACTTCTTTGTTTAGCAATGTATCTAATGAATATTTCATTGAGCAATCATTCGTGCTTTTAATTAAATTGTTCATTGCAAATAATTGAATAGAATTCATCTTATTGTTAAGCAATGCTCGTTGCGAAAATTCACCGTTTTTAGCTAAACTAGCCCCATGCTTAATTAATAAAGCAATGATTTTATCCGCAATTAAGTCACTTCCATGACAATTAATTTCAACTAAATCTTCACCTGTAAAAGATTTAGGAGCAACAAATTTCATTAATAAAACATCATCAATGATTTTGCCCCCATCTTTTATTTGAGTATGTTGAATAGTGTTTGGTTGCTTAGTAATTTCATGCGTACAAATTTCATTTAGAATTTGGTAAGTATCTGGTCCTGATAAACGAATAATATGGATTGCACAAATTCCTTTAGCAGTTGCTAATGCGGTAATTGTTTTCATTGAATTATTACTCCCACTAAATTATTAAAACTTAATAATAAATTACTGATGTTAGTTGTATGCAAAATTAATTGATCAATTTGAATAGATAAATATGAAGCATTTTGTTGCCTTAGTAAACTAGCAAAATATTGCAAATAACAAATAAATAATTTAAAGGCATAGTTCTTAGTACTAGTTGCTAATTTATCACTAGTTTGTCCATAAGCACTGATACTAAAAAAATTTAGAACAGTATTTAATTTATCAAATTCATTATTAAGCAATACATAAATCATTTCCATAAAGGAAGGCAAATCACTTTGAATGAAATTAATAATTTCTTCCTTGCTAAAGAAATTATCCTTCAAAATTTGTTTTATGATCTGATCCTTAATTTGATATTGTTTTATTAATTGTTCAAAAGTAGTATTAGCAAACGGTAAGAAAGAAACATCACACCGGCTTTTAATTGTATCTAAAACAAGGTTTGAATATTTACTGCTAAAAATACAATAAATATCTTGATTATTTTCTTCTAAAAATAATAGCAAAGAGTTAACGATTTCCTTATTTAATAATTCAAAATTATTAATCACCAAAAAATATACAGGGTGATTAAGCACTGTAAATAAATTTTGAAGATTAATAATTTTTTCTTTAGTTAATTGTTCATTTAAATCATAAGCAAAAATTGTAAAGGGACGGTTATTTGCTAATTGATTTATTTTGATACTAATAATTGCATTAAGATCACAAAAATTATTGTAAAAATACAAATAATTATTCATGAGTATGAATGTAATCGTTAATTATTTGAATGACGTTTTGTAAAATTTGCTTAGGATCTTCAGTTCCATCAATTAGATGCACCCGGTTGGGGAATAATTCCTTTAGTTTAATGTAAGCATCATGAATCTTGTCAGCGTTGCGCAAATAAACTTTTTCATCAAAGACATTAATTTCTTTTGGATTGGTAATTTCCTTAAGCCGTCTCACACTTTCAGCGGGGGAAATTACAAGTACGACTGTAATGACTGGCATGATATCATGCAATGCAAACTTGTTAATAGCATTAATTGCGTCAATTCCTAACCCACCAATAAGACCTTGATAAACATAACTAGAATCAATGTAACGATCAGTAATTACAATGTTTCCAAGCATCAAATTGGGCCGAATAGTATAAATTACATGTTCGTTGCGACTAGCAGCAAATAAGTAAGCTTGCGTGGTTACATCAAATTCATTACTTAAAATGAAGGTACGCAATTTTTCAGCTTTGGGATTATCAATACCTCCAGGTTCCCTAGTGAAAATAACCTTTTTGCCGTTTCATTCAATTAAATTTTGATATTTATTAAGCAAGTTGATTAAAGTTGTTTTACCTGCTTTATCAACTCCTTCAATACTAATAAAAGGTGGATATTTTAACATAATTTTTGTTCCTTCTTTGTTTCATCATTAATTGCTTGAAAATGTGATTTACGAAATTCTCAATCCGAATAAATCATATCAGCTAACTTCTTTTGTGGAATTCAACCTAATACTTCTTTTGCTTTGTTAATATCAGTAATTAATACTGCTGGATCACCTGGTCGAGCTGGTTTGATATCGTATTTTATTGGAGCATAATTTAATTTAATTGCACAATCAAGTACTTCTTTAACACTAAAGCCATTACTAGAACCTAAATTGATGATGTTTGATTTTTGGTTAGCAATTAACCAATTTAAACCTAGTCAGTGTGCATTAGCTAGATCAACTACATGGATATAGTCCCGAATGCACGTACCATCTTTAGTGGGATAATCATCTCCATAAACATGGATGGTTTGGTTAGTTAAAATAGCATTATTTAATGCAGGAATTAATAACGTTGGGTTTTTGCGATAAAAACCATATTGATAATTATCGCTAGCTCCCGCTACGTTAAAATACCGGAAAATCATATAATTGAACTCATATGCTTTTGCTGCATCTTTAATAAGCATTTCACTACATAATTTGGTACATCCATATGGATTAATTGGATTTTTAGGATCTTGTTCATTAACTGGCAAATGAACGGGGTTACCATAAACTGCTGCAGTGGAAGAAAACATCAAGTTTGGAACATGATATTTTTTAATGCATTTCACGATATTATATGTACCAATGAAATTATCTTCATAGTATGATAGTGGATAAATCGTTGATTCACTTACCACCGTTAAGGCACTAAAATCAAGCACTGCATCAAAATGACGAAATTGAAAAATACTTTCTAGTTGTGCCAAATTTCTGACGTCTGCTTCTACTCATTCTACTCCAGGCACTAATGCTTGCTTAGTTCCGGTAGAAAAATTATCTAAAATAAGCATGTTAAGACTGGGATCTAATTGCTTGAATAGTCAAACAACGTTACTACCAATATACCCAGCCCCACCAATAATTAATAAATTCATGATTTACCTCTTTATTTTCTTGTTCAGTTATCTGTTAACGATAACATGCGATTTGTTTCACGAAGAATGTATTTTAATTGCTTCCAACGCTTATTATACATACTTTGACCACTTTCACGGTTACGGATGATGTTATGTACTTGAATCAAATCTAAATGATATTTTTTAACTAAATAAGCAATCGTTGATGGTTCAACCATCAAGTTAGGATTGCTAACGTAATATTGCATAAATTCTTTGCCGTACAATCTCATCCCATTAGTTGGATCAAATAGATGCTTGTGGGTCTTTAAATTAAAGCATAAGGAAATATATCATTGGGCCATTGCTTTTAATGAAATACCACGTTTATCATTTTGATAACGATTCCCAACAATAATGCAATTTGGTTTACTTGCAGCATTGACAAAATCATTGATATACGCTGGGTCGTGCTGATTATCGGCATCAATTTGAATGCAATAATCATACCCATGTTCAATGGCGTATGCCATGCCCACACGCACGGCGTGGCTTAAACCACCATTTTGTTCATAAGAAAGATGATTTATTTGATTATCTTGCAATACTTTTAAAGTATCATCCTTGCTGCCATCATTAATAACAATATAATTTAAATCTTTGGCACTACTTGCCTTTAATTCTTGGATGGTATGCAAAATGTTATCTTGTTCATTATAAGCAGGAATTATAATTAGCAATTTGTTTTTATCAATCATAATGAAGCACTCAATTAATTAGTTAAATAATTATTAACTAATCACAACAGCTGAAACAACTTTATCTTTATTGTTATCAACTTGAACTAATTTTACTCCAGAAGTATTACGACCTAAAAGTTTTAAGTTTGCTAAAGAAATCCGCGTAATTTTGCCTGCTGAAGTTAAAAGTAATAAGTCTTCAGTTCCTTTAACAATTAAACTATTAATTAAATTACCAGTTTTATCGTTAATCTTAATGGTTTTAACACCCTTCCCACCCCGTTTGGTTAAACGGTAATCTTTTAATTGAGAAATCTTTCCTAATCCGTTTTCACTAACAACTAGAACATTATCATCACTAGTAGTACTATTACATGCGATTAAAGTACAATTGGTGCCCAATTTCATCCCTCTAACTCCAGAAGCATTTCGACCCATTGGGCGAATGTCGCTTTCGTTAAAGCGAACTGCATATCCATTGCTCGAACTTAATAAAACTTCTCTTTGACCGTTGGTAATAACAGCAGATAACAATTCATCATCATCACGCAAAGAAATAGCAATTTTACCGTTTTTATGAATGGAGGCAAATTCACTTAACTTTGTCTTTTTGACAATTCCCTTCTTGGTTGAAAGAATGATGAAATCATTATCGTTATAGTCTTTAATTGGTAATAAGTCAAGTACTAATTCATTGGCTTTACTATTTGGATTTGCTTTTTCAATATCAATGTAATTTTGTGCGGGTTGACCTTTAGACGTTCTACTACCTTCTGCAATTTGGTATGCCCTAGTTTTATAAACTTTACCTTTATTAGTAAAGAATAGTAAATCAACGTGGGTGTTAGTGTAAATAATTTTGCGAATGTCATCATCATCATGAATGGTTACTCCAATTACCCCAACTCCACCACGATTTTGAACTTTGTAAGTATCAGCTGGCAAGCGTTTTAAGTATCCATTTTGACTTAATGAAATAATAACATCTTGTTGAGGAATTAATGATTCATCAGAAATATCTGCTAATGCGTCAGCAAAAATAGTACTCTTGCGTGGGTCATTATATTTACTCTTTAAATCAGTAATTTGGTCAATGACAACTGCTTTAATCTTTTCTGGATCAGCTAATTTCGCAGTAATATCTGCAATTAATTCGTGAAGTTTATTTAATTCATCAAGAATCTTTTGCTTTTCTAAACCAGTTAAGGTTTGCAATTTCATGGCTAAAATTGCTTGGGATTGAATTTCGGTAAGATTAAATTTAGTCATCAAGTTCGTTTTTGCAGTATTCGTATCAGATGATTGCTTAATGGTAGTTATGACTTCATCTATATGATCAAGTGCAATTGCTAATCCTTCAAGAATATGAGCCCGTTCTTTAGCTTGCTTTAATTGAAATTCAAGGCGTCTTCGCACGATAGTTTGTTGGAAATCAACGTAGATTTGCAACATTTCCTTCATGTTCTTGATTTGCGGTGCACCTTCAAATAATCCTAGCATGTTAACGGTAATTGAAGTTTGCAAATCACTATTTTTGTAAAGTTTATTCAAAATTACTTCAGGAACTACATCGCGTTTTAGTTCAATAATAATTCGAATTCCGTTCCGGTTGGATTCATCTTTAATGTCACTAATTCCTTCAATTTTTTTATCTCTTACCAAACCAGCAATTTTTGAAACTAATTCGGCTTTGTTAATCATATAAGGAATTTCGGAAACTTGAATATAGTGGCGATCTCCTTTTTCAACGATTTCAGCCTTTGAGCGAACAATGATTCTTCCTTTTCCGGTGTTAAAATAGTCACGAATTCCCCCAGTGCCAATAATATAAGCACCAGTTGGAAAATCAGGACCAGGAATATATTGCATTAAATCATTTGGAGTTAAATCAGGATTTTTAATTAAAGCAATTGAAGCATCTAATAATTCACCTAAGTTATGCGTAGGAATATTTGTCGACATTCCCACAGCAATTCCACTACTACCATTCATTAGCAAACTAGGCAACAACGCTGGCAAAATAACCGGTTCTTGTTCGGAACCATCGTAATTGTCGACAAATGGTACTACTTCGTTGTCGATATCTCTTAAGAATTCTTCGCAAATTTTGGTTAATCTTACTTCAGTATACCGCATGGCAGCGGCCCCATCACCGTCAATAGAACCAAAGTTACCATGTCCATCAATTAAGGTGTAGCGCATCGAAAAATCTTGTGCCATTCTGACAATAGTTTCATAAACTGCAGTATCACCGTGAGGGTGATACTTCCCAATTACTTCCCCTACGAGCCGGGCTGATTTCTTGTAAGGAGTATTTTGCTTCATTCCTAGTTTATGAGCGGCAAAAATAATTCGTCGGTGCACTGGTTTAAAACCATCTTTAATATCTGGTAGTGCCCGTGCCACGATAACACTCATGGCATATTCCATGAAGGAACGTTGCAATTCCGTTCCAATTTCTTCATCAGCAACTTGCGACTTTGCTAATTTTTCCTTAATTTCAGCAATTGTTTTTTCTTTTTCTTCATTCTTCATAATCACAATCCTTTGGGTATGTTAATTATTAATTAAGCGTCAATATTCTTGACGAAAGTCGCATTTTCAATGATGTAATTGCGCCGTGGTTGCACATCTTCACCCATTAGCAATTCAAAATCAGCATCTGCTTTCATGGCATCAACAATACTTATCTTTTTCATCATTCGTTGTTCAGGATCCATCGTAGTTTCTCACAATTGTTCAGGGTTCATTTCCCCTAACCCTTTGTAGCGTTGAATTGAATAGTGAACGTTTTTACCAATGGAATTTTTTCAAGTATCTAATTCTTCATCTTTGTAAAAGTATTTATTATTTTTACCTCATGATGCTTTGTATAAAGGAGGTTGGGCCACATAAATATGACCATTTTCGATTAGAGGACGCATGTAGTTGTAAAAAAATGTTAATAGTAAAATTTGAATGTGAGCTCCATCGACATCAGCATCGGTCATGATGATAATCTTGTCATAACGCAATTTTGTTAAATCAAATTGGTCTTTAACCCCAGTTCCAATTGCAATAATCATGTTTTGAATAACTTCGCTGTTATAAGCATTTTCATCATTTGCTTTTTCAACGTTCATTATCTTACCACGAAGTGGCAAAATTGCTTGGTATTCCCGGTCGCGACCTAACTTAGCACTTCCTCCCGCACTATCACCTTCGACTAAGTACAATTCTGAAATTGAAGTATCGGTAGTCGAACAGTCCGCTAATTTGCCTGGTAATGAGTTATTACCAAGCACACTCTTACGTTTAGCAGCATTAAAAGCATCTTCTGCTTTCTTACGTGCTAATGCATTCGAATAAACTTTTTCAACAATTTTTTTAGCCAATTCTGGATTTTCAACCAAGTATTTTTCAAATTTTTCACTAACAACTTCGTTTACAATCCGTCGAAATCCAGGATTTGAAACTTTTCGCTTAGCTTGGCTGTCAAACATTGGATCACTAGCTTTTAATGACAAAATAGCTGATAAACCGGAAATAACATCATCGTTGTTTAATTTAAGGCCTTCTTTGTCATTCTTGTAAACATGATGTTCTTCGTTATAATGCCGTAAAGTGGCTTTTAAAGCATCTTTAAATCCATCAAGATGAGTTCCCCCATCCGATGTAAAAATGTTGTTACAAAAGGTAAAGATTGAAGCATGTTTTTCTTCTTCACAGTAAGCAAACGCAAGTTCAACAATCACATTGTTTTCCTTATCTTTGCTCTTGCGATCGTAGTTATCTTCGACTTTTTCGTTGATATAAATTACTGGTCCAATTGGACTTTCATTGCGAATTAAATCACCAACATATTCTTGAATGCCACCGTTAAATTGTCATTCTTCAATTGGTCATGCTTCAATAGCACTAACTTGGGCAATTCGATCTAAATAGATTTTGGCATCGCCAATAGCATTACTATTATCATCACTATTGAGCATTACTGGTTCGCTATTATCACTATCATCTTGCGAATTTTGAAATTCTTGTGATGAGGCATCTTTAAAAGTTTGCTTAGGTTTTGGATTTTCATCAATAAAAGTAATTTTTAAGCCTTTGTTTAAAAATGCTAATTGTTTTAAACGAGCAGAAATCCGGTCATGACTAAATGGAACGTTTTCCATGTAGTTATGGTCAGGTTTAAAAATAATTCTGGTTCCAGTGCCTTCACAATCACCAACGATTTTAAGGGGAGTAATTTCTTTATCACCGTTCACAAACTTAATGTAGTAAATATGACCATTTCTTTTTACTCAAACTTCCAGATATTCAGATAAAGCATTAACAACGCTTGAGCCAACTCCATGTAATCCACCACTAGTGGCGTATGATTTGTTGTTGAATTTGCCACCACAGTTTAAATCAGTGAAAATTGCTTGCACCGCAGGAATATCAGTTCCTTGAGCATTATCAACTGGAATTCCTCTTCCATCGTCTTCAACTTCAACACTACCATCTCTATGCAAAGTAACTTTGATGTAAGTAGCATACCCAGCGGTTACTTCATCAATTGAGTTTTCAACGATTTCATTCACCATTTGGTGAAGACCTTCAAATCCAGTATCTTTAATGTACATTCCTGGAGTTTTACGAACTGGATCAAGACCCTTTAAATGTAGAATAGATTCTCCAGTGTATTCACTTGCTGAATTTAAACTGGTAGAATCTATAGTTTGATTATTGGCATTTTGTTGTTTATCGTCTGAACAGGATTTCTTACCTTGATTAGTCAAAGCATCCTGCGTATTATTCTTTTGATCTTCTAACAATGTGATTGCCTCCTTTGAATATATAAAAATTATACCATATATATGGTATAATCCTTAACTTTTGTGCGTTTAAACGCTTTCTTTTCACGTCTAACGCTAATAAATATTCTTTGAGGGCAATATTACTTGCAATAAATTTTTATTGCTTAAATCGTAAACAAATAGCGGAGAAAGGTTATCCTTGATGGAAAGTTTAGTAGTTTTAGAAGTAATATTTTTTAAAGCTGCTAACATGTAGTTGATGTTGATTGAAAAATCAGGCATTTCCCCTTTAATTTTCTTGTAATCGATATTTTCACAAGCGTTTCCTTGTTCAGAACTCTTGAAGGAAAGCAACAAATCTTTCGATTTAAAGCCAAAATTTACAATGGGGAAACTAGATGTACCAAGAATAGAATTTCCCGTTTCTAAGCGATCTATGAGCGTTTTAACGTCAATTTCAACAACATTTTCTTCTTGATCACGCACCGCATTTACTAAATCAGGGAAATTTTGGGCAATTAAGTCAATTTCAATGATGCAATTATTGCTTTGCACTAATAAATTTTTAGTATTGGAAAAAACAGCAACATTTTTGTCCGCATTTAACAAATGAATTAATTGCGAAAAGGTTTTGTTATAGATTAATAAACTTAAATTTTCTTTACTTTGATCATTGATTTTTAAAATTGCTAAACGTTTAATATCAGTAGCTTCTGCGTACAATGCTTTATTTTTAGTAGCAATGCTAATACAATCCGTAGCAGATAGCTTATTGCCATCACCAGCTCCATCTGTGGCATATCCTAGAACATATCGAGCAATATCTCCTAGTTGGGTGATGGTTAAATTAGTATCAACAAAAGTTTTATCAACAGTTAAATTGAAGTCAGGAAAGTTTTCTTCAGCCATTGCATTTAAGTTATAGTTTGAACGATCGTAAGAGATAGTTAATTTTCCCGATTCTTGGACAATATTAATTTCATCTTGATTTATTTTTGAAAGCAAAGAACTTAAAATTTTTAAATTTATTAGAATATTGAATTCATCTAAATTTTTCTTTAAATCAATTTCACATTGAACTTTTGCGTAGTTATTAAAAGTTCGAATGCACAGTTTTTTATTTTTAGTTTCAAGTTTTGCTAAATTGGGATTAATGTATGAAATTTTATTTAAAACTTGTACAAGTTCTTTCGTTTTGATTGTCATATTAATTTATTAAATTATTATTTATATATTTATTATATATATTCATATTTTTATATATTTGATATATCAACAGTATTAACTATATTAGAGATATCGACATTATCGACCAATTTTTGTTCATAAAAGTTAATTAAATTAATAATTGTAGAATGGCTAGAACGGTTTAAATATTTTCCAATTTCCGTTAAAGTCATGTTTTTCTTCTTTCTTAATATATATGCAATGATGCTTCGGGCAGTTACATACTTCTTACTGCGGTTTTCGGATCGAATAGCTTCAATGCTTACATTTAACTTATTGGCAATTTCTTTTATCAACTTATCGACTTTTTTTGTTTTTAAGTCGATATCTAGAATTTGCAATAACATGTCGATATCTGATTTACTAATAACTTTTTGATTATTTTGTTGATAAAACAGTTCAATTGTGCTTAATAAAGTGTCGATTGATTTAGGATCATTTAACAAATAATCAATCATTAATGCATATGCTTCAGGGTAGACTGCAAATTTTATGTTATTCTTTAAAATTTTGTCGATAGTTATGCGATTTATTGGAATTAAATTTACCGTTTTATAATACTTTTTATGAACAATAAATTGGTCGATAAGTATGTTAGGTAATGAATGACAAGTAATGATAAATTTGTTCTTTTTACTGTGTAAAATTAGCTCAAAAACGAAATTAATTTTTTGTTCTGAAAAATCTTCAATATTATCAATCAAAATATACATCGGTTCCTTCTTAGAATCAATGTAGTTGATGGTGCTGCTATTGAATTTTTCCACGACTTTTTTGCAATTTATCCGGAGATATTCGAGAATTCTATCTAATAAAAAACTTTTTCCAGCATTTTTTTGGCCATAAATAAATAATGTTTGATCATCACCATTAATAAATCCTTTTATAAGTTTTATTGCTTCATCATTTTCAAAATATCGTCATGCATATTCAATTTCTTGCTTTGAGTTATCGACATTTTGTTTAGGTGTTTTATCGACTTTTTCATTGTCGATAAATAAACTTTGTAATTTTTCTAAATTTTCATTTTTTCTTAATTCATTTAAAATTGCATCTCGAAATTGATCAACTGTATGTGCTAAGACTGTGTTTGGACAGTGTAAATACAAAATATTGTTTTCCAATTTAACTGGAAAAACATTTTTGATTAAATTAAAAAATAATTGTTTAGGGATTTTAAGGTATTGCAAATTTTTTAATGAATTAATTCATAACGATTTTAAATCGTATCTAATTTGTTCTATATTTTGCATTGCTAATATATAATATTATATATTTTGAATTTTTCAAGAGGGTCTTTTATTAATATGAAAAGAACATATCAACCTAAAAAACGAAGACGTGCGATGGTTCATGGTTTTCGAGCTCGTATGAGTACGCATGGCGGTAGAAATGTAATTTACAGAAGGAGACTAAAAGGTCGCTATAGTTTAACTGTTTCAGATAAGAAATAATGGCTGATTTTCTTCATCTTCGTAAGAGTGAAAATTTTACTAAATGCATTAAAACTGGTGCAAGAATAAATACGAAGTACTATACACTTTACTTGCTTGATAATCACGAACAAAATATTCGATTAGGGATTTCAGTGAGTAAAAAGGTTAGTAAGTTATCAGTAGTAAGAAATTTTATCAAACGTCAAATTCGTAGTTGATTTTATCAAAACAGCTTTCTTTTAACCCATGGTTTTGACCTCGTAGTCATACCCAAAAAGGAATTTGATGTATCAAACTATAAGTTATTACAAGATACTTTTTTACAAAAACTATCTGAACGACGTTTAATTAATATTAAAAATAATGTTGTGAAGAAATAAAAACATCGAAAAGTCAATTGTTTCAGCCTTTTGATCCGATGAACAAGGTAAGAACAAGCAGATTATCATGACCAAAAAGGTCGCCAAACTGATTTGACGCTTTGTCAAAATAGCAATCTACTTGTTCATGATTGTGTTAGGACTATGGGGTTGTGTTTCCCTATATGCCCAACCAGCTATTCTTGAATCAACTAATATCGGCCAAGGTTTTGAATTTGGTCTTCCAGCAACTGCTCAATTTGCAGGAGCA
Source organism: bacterium (assembly GCA_017645255.1). The sequence continues at coordinate 29,233 of JAGCPI010000017.1, read as the reverse complement.
GGTGCTTATCAATATCAAGCCGTCTATATCGGGACGGGTACGTATACTGCGATTACGCTAGGAAACTGAACGAATGCTTATGGACCTTTCTATGGATACTTTGTTTATCCAGGATGTGCATTAGTTATTCTAATTATGTGAGGATTACGGTTCTCATGAGGTGGATGTAATGCTTTATTAGCAATTATTGTATTGCTAGCATTAATTCGGCTCATTTCGATTGTCGTCTCAGTCCGAAGTGCGATAATGACTGAAAAGATTCAGGAACTGAACTCACAAATAACAGCAGTCAAAGAAAAATATAAAGGCGCAAAGGACTCGCAGTCAAGACAGATGCAGCAACAAGAAATCTCCCAAATTTACAAGAAAAATAATGTAAAACAAGGGGTAATGGTCGAACAAATGATCATTACGTTACCGGTATTCTTAATTATTTATCGGGTTGTTACCATCTTAAGACCATTTAAATACACTACTTTATTTAATATTTGAAACCTATCTGACTCCCCTTATAACCAAATTTTCCAATACTTTACCGAAAATGGATGATTATATCTAATCCTTCTATTAATCGTTATTCCAATCATGATTATTTCGCAAGTCTTACCGCAAATGTTAACCAAGCGGCGAAAGATTCATGGTGGATATAACCGAACTCAAATTTTAGCTGAAATTAATGCTAAAAAGAAATCTGGTGGTATTCAAGCCGCAATGACTTGGGGATTACCAATTCTATCCGTTATTTTTGCAATTTTCCTACCATCTGGGGTTGCAATTTACTGAGTAATTAATGCTATTTTCTCAATTATTCAAGCTTTAATTGTTCACTATTTCGTAATGCGCAGACGTCATACTCAAAAATCTGATGTCGTTAAACGGAAGAAACTTGGATTGGATTTCTAGCAATCATCTTCACTTATTAACAATGGATGAAAAACAATTTTTAGATCAATTTAGTTTTTCAAAAAAATGAGGGCAAAATTTTTTAATTGATGTCAAAACGAAAGAACGAATCATTAACTATGTTCGTTCTTTTCTTTTTGTAAATCCACCACTTTTAGAAATTGGACCAGGCATGGGAGCACTTACCAAGGAATTGTGCATTACCTATCCAATGACTTGTGTGGAAGTTGATCCGCAATTAGTTAATTACCTTAAGGGTTTAAAATTATCTAATTTAACCATCATTAATCAAGATTGTCTATCTTCTTCATTTAATGAATTACTAACAAATAATACTTTAATTTACAGTAATACTCCATATAGTATTACTACTGCCATGATTAGGCATTTTATTGATACATGAAAGAATAATCACTGTATTTTCTTAATGCAGCAAGAAGTAGCAAGCAAAATAAGTGCTTTTGAAAATAGCAGTGATTATGGAGCGTTTAGTGTTTACGTTCAAACTTTTTTAAAAATAGATTTACTATTTAACGTAAATGCATCATGTTTCTATCCAACTCCAAAAGTGTCTTCAACTTTAGTTGATTTGCAAAAAGAATCTAAAGATTTAAATGCAAATTTAGATCACGAACGTTATTGAGCATTTTTGAGCAAATGCTTTTTAATGCGTCGAAAAACATTAATCAATAATTTAAAAAGTTTTTGCAAAAAAGAAACAATTAAAGAAATTTGCAATTACTTGCAAATTGAAGAAGCAAGTAAAGTAAGAGCCCAAGAGTTAACTTATTTGCAATTTATTGGAATGTTTAATGTTTATGAAGCAAATCATTAAGGCCTTTGCAAAGTTTAATCTACTACTTAATGTTTTACCAATAAGTAATTGTGAAGTAAAGCATCAGTTACAAAGCATCATGTGTATCGATTACATGCATTATGATGAAATAATAATTGAAGCTGCTGATGCATATTCGATTGCTTACTATAAAGACAATAAGCAAATTACAATCAATAACGATAGTATAACCGCTGGTTTAAAATGGTTAAAATCCCATTTTTCTAATTTTACTTTTAACTATCATGTTACAGTTTTTAAACATATTCCCCTTGGCAGTGGTTTAGGGGGCGAAAGCAGTGATTGTGCTGCAGTTTTAGATTATGCTTTGCAATTAAATAAATTCATATTGAACAGCGAATTAAAATTAGATATTGCTTTAAACGTTGGCAGTGATATCTGCTTCTTTTTATCAAAATATAATCAAGCATATGTAAGCAAATATGGTAACGAAGTAATTGCATTGCCAAAAATAGAAATTAATTACTTATTAGCAATTACTCCCACTACTACAAGTACTAAAGCAGTATTTGATACTTTTGATCGCCTTTCTTTATTTTCTACTTTTTCATATTCGTACGAAAAATGTTTGCAGATCATCAAACACCAAGCATGAAATTTGTTACAAAATAATTTACTATTAAGTGCTTTTGCAGTTAATGATGAACTAAGATTGGTTTATCAAACTTTAGTTCATAATTATCATACTTATTATGTTTACTTAAACGGAAGTGGAAGTTCTTTTTTATTAATTAGCAAAAGTAAGTTACAACCTTCTACATAAATATAAAATATTATTAAATTTAAATCAATACATTAAGGATTAAATCATGAGTACAACCAAACCAAATAATGCAAAAGTAAAAACTGAAAAAAAAGTAGTTTCCCATCCAGAAGTTAGTCAAGTTAAATTAGTTGATTTAGCATACACACTAGCTCAAACTAAATATAAGCAAAAAATTTTTAGTTTTAGTGAAATTTGGGATGCTTTAAAAAAGAAATATAAAGATCTTACTAGCAATCCTGATGCATACATAGATTTCTTTGTTAATATTCAGCAAGATCCACGTTTCATTATCATTAATTCTGATAAATTAAGAATTCGTGAATATGCCACTGTGGATGAATTCAATAAAATTATGAATTCAAAATATTCAAAAGTTGAATTTGATGAACCAGAAGTTGATGAAAGTACCGAAGAAATTACTGAAAGCATTGAAGAAAATCCTGAATATGCTGAAGATAATGAAAATCCAAGTGAATATGATAACGAATCTGATAGTGACAACGATACTTTTGATACTGACAGTAAAGACCAAGATGACAGTTCATTTAGTGCTGAAGACGAAGCTGATGATAACCGGGATAATAACGAATAATGAATGATACAAAAAAATCAGCAATTACGAATGCTGATAAATTATTGCAAAATGCTTTAATTCATCACTACGCTATTGCGCATATTAACGCAAACAATCTTGAATGAATAAAATCAATTATTGAAGTAGCAACTGAAACAAAAACTCCAATCATAATTGGCTTTTCCCCAAATGCAATTAAATACATGGGTGGATTTAAGTGCTGCGTTGACATGTGCTATGACATTAGCAATGAAATTAATCTTAACAATATTCCAATTGTGATTCATTTAGATCATGGTAGTTATGACGATTGTCTAAAAGCAATTGATGCTGGTTTTACCTCAGTAATGTTTGATGGTAGCAAACTATCATTTAATGAAAATTTCACCAAGAGTCAAGCCATTATTAAATTATGTAAAGCAAAAGATATTAGTGTTGAATTAGAATTAGGCAAGATTGGTGCTGACCAAAAAAATGGTGAACTTGCTGACATTGATGAATGCAAAGAATTTGCGAAATTGATTCCTGATTCTTTGGCAGTTGGAATTGGTAATATTCACGGAATTTATCCATCAAATTGAACTGGTTTAAATTTTGATCATTTAGCTAAAATTCATGAAGCATTACCATCTTTACCACTTGTTTTGCACGGAGGAACTGGAATTGATAATTTACAAATTACCAAAGCAATCAATTTAGGAATTTGTAAAATTAATATCAATACCGAATGTCAACTAGCTTTTCAAAAAGCTTTACGCCAATATTTTAGTGACCAAAAAGATTTAGATCTAGTCAAAAAAGGTTATGATCCCCGGAAGATTTTAGGATATGGTATGTTAGCGGTGAAGCAAACAATTATTGATAAATTAATTCTATTTAAATGCTATGGAGTAAATTAGAATGGGATTTTCAACGGGAATTGTTGGTTTACCCAATGTTGGTAAATCAACCTTATTTAGTGCAATTACTAATGTTCAAGCTGAAATTAGTAATTACGCATTTACAACAATTGAACCAAATGTAGGGATTGTTGATTATTATGATAAAGATTTAGTTTTTCTTTCAGATTTATATAAGCCAAAACGGACTATTTTTTCCCAATGTAAATTTATTGATATTGCAGGATTAATTAAAGGAGCCAGCAAAGGAGAAGGACTTGGCAATAAATTTTTGCAAAACATCAAGGATGTTGACGCCATTTGTGAAGTCGTCCGCTGTTTTGATGACCCGGGAATTTTGCGCACTGGTGCTGATCCAATTACTGATGTGCAAGTTATTAATTTGGAACTTATTTATGCTGATTTAGAATTAATGAATTTACGTATTAGTAAGATTGCAAAAAAAGCAGACCATGATAAAAGTGCTAAAATTGAATACGAATTATGCAAGAAAATTAAAAATGTCCTTGACCAAGAAAAATTTGCTAGTTCGATTCCTTATAATGAACAAGAAACTGCAATCCTTAAAACTTATAATTTATTAACAATGAAACCAATGTTCTATGTCGCAAACGTTAATGATAGCGACTTAGAAGACCCTGAACTAAATAAAAATTATCAACTACTAAAAGAATATTTAGCAAAAAATCAACCTGATGCCAAAGTAATTCCTATTTCTTGCCGTTATGAACTAGAACTATCAAAAGTGTCAGAAGATGAACGAATGATTATTCTTGATCACCCTGAAAAATATGAAAGTGGTTTAAATAAAATTGTTGCTACTACCTATGAAGTACTTCACTACTGAACCTTCTATACAGTAGGAAAAGACGAAGTTCGTTCCTGGTTATTTAAGCAAGGAATGGACGCTCAACAATGTGCAGGGCTTATTCATACTGACTTCATTGCTGGCTTTATTAAGGCTGAAATTATGAAGTTTGCTGATCTTAAACGTTTAGGAAGTGAACAAGCAGTTCAAAACGCCGGTAAGCTTTACATCGAAGGTCGTAAATACTTAATGTGTAATCAAGATATTGCACATTTCTTAATTAATAAATAAAGAATATGCTGAAATTCAGGCACAGTCAAAAAAGAAAGCAAATTCACCAAATCCAGTGGACAAATTACTTGTTTTTATTTTGCTTAATTGTTAGTTTTATCTTTGTATTAGTTGCAGTGTTATACAGCGGTAAGGTTAATGATGAATTTGCTAACGTGGTAGTTTATAGTCAAACCAATGTTTATTATTTTAATAATTCCTTAAACATGGTTTTATATACATTTAATCCATTTGCGATTACTGCTACCGTCTTTATTTCCATTCTTACTTTATGTTTATTATATGAATGATTTAGTAAAATCATTACCTCTTTATATTTAATTAAATTATATGGATTAAGAATCCTTGTTGATAATCCATATTTAAATCAATTCCTTTGTTTTATGGTTATTTTCTACGGTGTTTTTTGAGCAACAATTTGTCCTAATTTCTATGAAGTTAATAATTCATTTACCTTTTATTGATTTAGTAATCAAACTGCTCACATTAATGCCGGAGGCATTATTTATGTCATTTTCTTTATTTTGTTTAACTTATATATAAGTGCGATTACTTTAACAAGAGCAAATACATCTTTAAAATATCGCATTTTACATGGAAAACTAGCAATGAAAAAAGTAGTAATTTTTGGTATTACTGGATCCATTGGTACTCAATGCTTACAAGTAATATCTAGTATGCATGAATCAATTGCAGTTGTTGGTGCATCATTTGGCAATAATGCTAAATTAATGCAAGAAATCATTAATAATAATCCAACAATTGCTAGTGTTTACTCCCCATTAGATTCCCAATTAAACACAGTTGATTCATATGAACAATTAATTAAAAAAGAACATCCTGATTTAATCATTAATGCTTTAAGTGGTTTAGCAGGAATTCCAATTAGCTTCATGGCAATTAATAACAACATTGAATTATTGCTTGCTAATAAAGAAAGCCTTGTATGCGCTGGTAATTTATTAATGCAACGGGTCAAGGAAACAAACGGCAAGATTTGACCAATTGATAGCGAACATGCTTGTCTAAAAGCATTAGTTGATAAATACGAACCGCAAAATATTAGCAAGATGTACATTACATGCTCAGGTGGTCCATTTTATAATGTGCCTGCTAACCAATTAAGTGATGTTACAGTCCAAGAAGCATGTAATCACCCAACATGGCGCATGGGTCAAAAAATTTCGATTGACTGTGCTACTTTAATGAATAAAGTATTTGAAATTATTGAAGCATATTGATTATTTGATCATGCGAAAGTAACTGCAGTTTATCATCCGCAAAGTATTGTGCACGCTTTTGCAACTTTAAATAATAATGCAACCGTAATGTATGAAGCATTACCAAGTATGCTATTGCCTATTCAATTAGCATTAAATCAATTTAAAGTTGATAGTGCTTTAATTAAGGCTTTAGATTTTAGTAATTTAACTTTGACATTTGGCAAAATTGATGAAAATAGATGACCAGCTTTCAAGTTGACAAAATTATTCTTTGATGGTTATGCAAATACCACTTTTGGATTAATCATTACTGCCTTAGATGAAATTGCCGTCAATAAGTTTATTAACGGCACGTTACCTTTTAACCAAATTGTGCCATTTATTTTTAGCAATTACAATAATTTTAAAATCACACCTCTTAATGACTATAGTCAAATTGAAACAATCTTGCAACAAATAAAAGAAACTTTTGGCAATGACTAAAAATGAACTTACGTGATTAAATAAAATACATCCTCTTGGTTCCCTTGAGGATGTATTTTTCAAAAAATTTATTAGTTTAACAATTACCAACGAGACTAATCATAAAAAAATTTCCTTTAAAATTAAAGGCTTTAAAGATCCTGGTAAATCATTTTTAATTTTAAAGAATTTGCAAGTTCAATTGCATGATTTTTATGATGTTGATTTTGCTACGTCATCAAAGGATCTTGACAGCATTAAACAAACACTTTTGCAATTAATTCCTAATCTTAATAAAGAAGACTTTGATTTGGAATTAAATAAAAAAACCTATGAATTGTTATGTAAAGATGAAGATACTTTAAGTGCTTTTAAAAAAGATGAATTACAAGCAATTTTAAATATTGTTGGAATTAATCATGATGAATTACTACATTTAATTCCGCAAGATGAAAACAGTAATGAAAATTCAACTGCTCAATCTAATTTAACTAATAGTGTAACTCAATCACCTAACATCGAAAATAATTCATCTAACAACAGTGCATCACTAGATTCTTCAAGTCAAGTTACTGTCTCTAATCAGGAAGTACCATTAAAAGAAAATAAAGATGAAGCAAAACCAGCTAAAGTAGTTGATCCTAAACAAGCAATGATTAAAAAATATCAATCTTTAAATATTATTCATTCAACTGCTCTTCCTACTACTTTACTAGAAGCTACTACTAATATCCAATTAGTAAATAAGCAAATTCTAGTTGAAGGTGAAATCTTTAAAATTGAAAAAGTAGCACATGAACGCAAAAATACTGATGGTCATGGGGCACAAAAAACAATTGTTTATAACATTTACATAACTGATCACCAACATGCACTTTGTTTAAATGCGTTAATTAGTGATAATTCCTTGGGAATAAAGTCTAATCTTTGTGAAGTTTATCTTGATAGTTTAAAAGAAGGAACTTGAATAAAATCGTTAGTGAAAATAATTGTTGATAAATACGAACACGATGATCAAGTTGGTAAGATTGAAAAAATAATGGTCGAACCTACTCCTGCAAGTTACCAACTAGAGGATGCAAGCGACCGGGTAGAATTGGATTTTCATACTAACATGTCAGCATTTGATGGATTGCACAATCCAGATGATGTTATTAAATATGCAAAAGAAATGAAAATTAAAGCTTTAAGTATTAATGACTTTAATAGTACTCAATCATTTCCAAATTTATATCGACTTGCTAAAGATCAAGATGTTAACTTAATTTATGGGGCAGAATTCGATTTATTAAATAATAATTTGGATGCAGTTTATCATCCCCAAGATTTTATTATTTCTAATCAGAATCGGTTGGTATTTTTTGACTTAGAAACTACAGGACTAGCTCCCAATTATAATGAAATCATTGAATTTGGAGCATATATTACTGATTTAACTCATACTTATGTTGATAAATATCAATCATTTATTCGCCCCGAAGGGCAAATTGATGAAAAGATTACTAAATTAACTAGAATTACTTCGGACTTACTTGCTAAAGGTAAACCAATCAAGGAATTTTTAGAAGAATTACATACTGTAATTAAAGACACTGATATTTTAGTAGCACACAATGGGATTAACTTTGATATTAAATTCTTAAATAGTTGATGCCGAAAGTTGGGAGTGAAAGAATTTAATAATCCATTAATTGATACTTTAATTCTTGCCCGGGCTTTTATTACTGATATTGGGGGATATAGTTTAGGTAAACTATCACATTATTTTAAACTTGAATATGATGAAGAAGCAGTTGCCCACCGGGCGGATGCTGATGCTGAATATTTAAATAATGTCTTTTGAAAAATTATTGATTGCACTCCTAATTTGCTAAATAAGCCCTTATTAGAATGAAATAAATTATGCAAAACTGCTAATCTGTTTAAAAAATCATATTGTTATCGAATTTGTTTACAAGCCCGTTATATTAATCATAAAGATGAATCATCAATTAAAAAACTATATCAATTAATATCCCAAGCAAGCACTGCTGATTTTAATAATAAACCCTTATTAACAGTTGCTAGTTTAAATGCTAATAAAGAATGATTTGTAACTTCTTGCTCAGCAGTGGACGGAGGACTAATTGAACAAGCATTGGGTGAAAGTGATGAAGATATTATTAAATACATGCAATTTTATGATTATGTTAAAATCGCCCCATTATCTTGTTATCAACATTTATTTCCAATCTATGGTAAAGATATTGTTGTCCAAGCATTAGAACATCTCATTCAATTAGCAAAAGCAAATAAGATTTTATTAACTGCTACTTCCAATGCTTATTACTTTCCCGAATATTTCAAAATTTTTCATAAGATTTATATTCTTACTAAATCAATTGGAAATAAACTGCATCGTTATAATAATCATAAAGAAGACGAAACATGTGTTTACCAACCATTAATGTATGTTCGTAGTACTAAGCAAATGCTTGCCCAAATGCATGAATTGATTCCTGATGAATAATATTTAAAGGAAGTAGTAATTACTAATCCAGATAAAGTTTTAGCGTTAATTGAACCACATCAAGTGCCAATCCAATCCGGATTATTTCCACCGCACATTGAAGGGGTTGATGAAAAACTAAAAGAAGAAGTTTATAAGAACGCTAAACAGCAATATGGACCTGATTTACCAAAATTAATTCAAGATCGTTTAAATCTTGAATTAGACATTATCATCAAAAATGGTTATAGTGTAGTTTATTGAATTTCTCACTTACTAGTAATTCAATCCTTGTCGGATCATTTCTTAGTAGGCTCAAGAGGTTCAGTTGGATCCAGCCTAGTGGCTACTTTTTTAAAAATTACCGAAATTAATCCATTACAAGCTCACTATTATTGCAAGAAGTGTCACTACTTTGAAACTGATGATAAAAACTTAAACTCTGGCTATGATTTACCAAAAAAGAAGTGCCCCCAATGTAATGAATGATTGATTGGAGAAGGACAAAACATCCCGTTTGCTACTTTCCTTGGTTTTAAAGGTGATAAAATCCCTGATATTGATTTAAACTTCTCAGGTTTATATCAAAGTAAAGCCCATAATTTTATTCGCGAAATGTTTGGTAAAGAACATGCATTTAGAGCTGGAACCATTAGTACGGTTGCTGAAAAAACGGCATTTGCCTACGTTAAAGATTATCTTGAATTATTAAACCAAGATTCAGCATATGCTTATAAAAAGTGATTAGCTTCTAATTGTATGAATGTTAAACGTACTACTGGTCAACACCCCGGGGGTGTAGTAATTGTTCCCCGTGATAAAACAATTTATGATTTTACTCCTTACAATTTTCCAGCTGATGATATTGCAAGTGATTGATTTACCACTCATTTTGAATTCGAAAACATTCATGATAACTTATTAAAATTTGATATTTTAGGTCATGATGATCCAACTGTTTTAAAGTATTTAAGTGATATGACGAAAGTTGATCCAAGAACCATTCCTACCCATGATGATAAAGTAATTAGTTTGTTCAATAGTACTAAAGCTTTAAACATTCCAACCAATCTTGCTAAAGATTACAATGAATCAAACGGGGCAATTGGATTACCGGAATTTGGTACGAGATTTGTGCGGGGAATGTTAGAAGAATCACTACCAAATTCTTTTTCTGATTTAGTAAGAATTTCAGGACTATCACACGGAACGAACGTGTGAGCAAATAACCAACAACTTTTAATTAAGCAAGGTAAACACTTAAATGAATTAGTTACTTGTCGGGATGATATTATGCTTTATTTAGCAAGTAAAGGCGTTGAGCCATTAACTGCTTTTAAAATCATGGAAGATATTCGGAAAGGGCGCGGAATTAAACCAGAATATGGACAAATCATGCAAGAACACGTTCCATCTTGATATATTGATTCATGTAAGAAAATTGTTTACTTATTCCCTAAAGCGCATGCTGCTGCTTATGTTTTAAGTGCGTGAAGAATTGCATGATTTAAAGTATATTATCCCCTTGCTTACTATGCTACTTACTTTAGCGTTCGCTGTGAAGTATTTGATTTAGTAAGCATGATGCAAGGAATTAATGGTATTAAAACTAGGATGCAAGAAATCAAAAAGAGTGTTAAAGATAAAGCATCCTTATCAAAGCGTGATCAAGACTTATACGATATGCTTGAAGTTGCATTAGAAATGTGTTATCGTGGTTATAAATTTAGCAACATTGATTTGCAAAAATCAGATGCTACTTTATTTCTTGTTGATGAAGAAAATAAAGCAATTATTCCCCCTTTTACTGTTCTTGATGGACTTGGTAAATCAGTTGCCGATTCCATTGTTCAAGCACGGCAAGAACATCCTTTTGATTCATTAGATGATTTTAAAAAACGAACGAATGTGAATAAAAATCTAGTAGTTGCACTCGAACATTTAGGGGTCTTTAAAGGACTAAGTCAAAGCAACCAATTATGCTTTGATTTTGGCAATCTTAATTCTAATAATTAATATAATAAAAATAATTAATTAATAGGAATTGCAATTGTTATGAAATTATATAGTGATGCATTAATTCACGAAAAAAACTTTCAAATTTACCCCGATACAAAAATTATTTTCTTTGACTTAGAAACTACTGGTTTAAATCCGCAAGTTGATCACATCATCGAGTTTGGTGCATATGCAACCAACATCCATGCAAGTGAAATGTTTAGTTTTCAAACTTTTGTTAATATTCACGAACATGTTCCCCCATTTATTACTAAACTTACTAGAATTGATGATAATTTAGTAAGAACGGGGATGGAAACTAAGCAATTATTAGAACAATTACATCACATTATTGGTAAGCATGATATTTTAGTTGCCCATAATGGCATTCACTTTGATTTGCAATTTTTAAATCACTGGTGTGATTATTACCATGTTGCTAAATTTGATAATCCATTCATTGACACTTTATATTTAGCCAGATTCTTTTTACCTGAACTTCCTAATCATAAATTAGGAACAGTTTGTAAGCACTTTGCAATTAATTATGATTCATTTAATGTTGCACACCGAGCGGATGCAGATGCTAAATATTTGTGTGATGTATTTTGAAAATTAATGCAACTTCATCCTAATCTATGGAATTATCCACTACAAGAATGGAATGACTTGTTATATTCCTTAGTTAATTTAGATCATTAATTAAAAATGGAGGATTGAAATTATGTTTAAAACAATGATTAGTGGGATTGTCCAACGCAATCTGAAAAATAAAGTACTAAAATCAACCATTAAAGAAGAAGATATTAAAGACGTTTTAAGAGAAATCCGCATTGCATTATTGGATGCTGATGTTAATATTATTGTTGTTAAAGAATTAATTAACGGAATTAAGAAAGACTTAATTGGTAAGATTATTCCCGAAGAAACCAAATTTAGTGATTTCTTCTTGAATTCGGTTAAGACGCAATTAACTGATATCTTAGGAAAGGAATTTAAGGAATTTAATGCCGAACGTCCTAACCTTAAAATCCTAATGGTTGGTTTACAAGGTTCAGGTAAAACTACCACTTGTGCAAAACTTGCTAAATATTTAATGGATAAGCGTTCAAGTCCAAAAGCAACTTTAGTAGCTTTAGATGTTTATCGAGCTGCAGCCATTGATCAATTAAAGCAATTAGCAACTGACATTAACATCGGTTGCATTGAAGAAGGCCAAGGTGATCCATTAAAGATTGCTGATGATGCTTTAAATCAAATTAAAGAAAAGAACATTAACATTAGCATCTTTGATACTGCAGGTCGGCTCCAAACTGATGAAAAATTAATGAGCGAACTGGTCGCATTAAAGAAGAAGATTCAACCTGATGAAATTTTCTTAGTGGTTGACTCAATGTCAGGTCAAGATGTAATTAACGTTGCCAAAGAATTTCATAATCACTTAAATTTAACCGGAATCATTTTGACTAAAATGGATTCAGACGCACGTGCCGGTGCAGCTTTAAGTTTAATTAAGATTTTAAACGTGCCAATTCGCTTTTTAGGGACTGGTGAAAAGGTTGGTTCCATTGATGAATTCTATCCTGACCGGATTGCCGACCGGATTTTAGGCTTAGGTGATATTTTAACTTTAAGTGAAAAAGCATATAATGTCATTGATGAAAAAGATGTAAAGCGCTCAATGGCCCGCATGTTCTCAGGTAAATTTGACCTTGATGACATGCTAAACCAAATTGAACAAATGGACAAACTTGGGTCTTTTTCTTCGATGATGAAATATATGCCCGATAAAGTTAAAACATCAATTACGGAAGATAAAGTACTGCAAGCTGAACAAAAAGCAAAAATCTGAAGAATTTTGCTATCTTCAATGACTAAAAAAGAACGCCATAATCCTAAGTTAATTATTAAAGATCAAACTCGAAAAAACCGTATTTTAAATGGTTCGGGTCGTAAACAAGAAGAATTAAATAAGATGCTTAAGGATTGACAAAAAGCCAAGGAAAATTTTGATAAGATGGCAAAAATGATGCAAAATGGTCGTGATCCTTGAAAGGAAATGGGATTCTAACTATTTAAATAAATGGCATTTGTAATTGAGTTTTTTATTTCTAAAGTTTTATCTGTCTTAATTTATAAAAGTATTGGTTGAAATGAAAAAGGGTATGACCAATTAATTCATACTAACAATAAATACATTTTCAACAACTATAACAAGTGATTCGCATTCTTTAAATATTTAGTCTTTTTCTTGTTTTTTGTTAGCATGTTCTTTTATATCTTTTGTTATTTTTATGGGCTTTATAACAATAACGAATATGTTCCAACATATGAAAATGGGATCATTGTTTATAACGTGAAATATAGTGATGAAATGCTATATGTTGGGTGAATGTTTTTATTGTTTGGGGTTACTTTCTTTTTAGATTTGCAAGACCAAGCTCCACTGCTGGTTCACTTTTATAAAAAAATAACGAAGTACGAACGCAGGAATTTAATCTATAGTTTTCGTACTCCGTTTTGAGTAGTGCTACCATTAACTGCACTATTGCATGTTTTGCTGTTAATGTTTATTGAAAATGCTTGGGTAATGATGACACCTGCTGATGTAAATGCTACGATTGCAGTTCACCACGCATCCATGAACCTTGATTTAGCATTATGTGCATGTTATTATATTCTTGTCATTGATGCGTGTGTTTTTGTGATTAGCAGTATTGTCCTTTATTTTACCCACAGCACCATTGACGTTAAATATGTTTCTTTATTTTGTAAACCTGATTCGTCCGCTTACAAATTCTTTTATGATCGTTTAAATAGAATTAAAACTAAAATTAATAAATCAATTAAAAAAATTGAAGAAGTTATTTTTTAATTTCTGTTCATTTGCGGGGATATTTTTCACTTGTTAATTTTGTTTTGGTAAAAAATAAAGCATAAGAAACATTATTACCTTCTTGGTAAGTTAACACATGATCTAATTTCACACTTAGTGCTTGCATAATTTCTTGTGCTTCCTTTAATTCTTGCTGCCAATTTTCACCTTTTAAAAGTAAGCAAGTTCCATTCACTTTTAAATAAGGAATTGTTAATTCTAAGATTACTTTGATTTTTGCTACGGCACGTGCTGTAGTAAGGTCAAAGTAATTTTTATACATTTCACTAATCGATTCAGCACGTTCATTTATTAATTGAACATGGGACAATTCTAAAGTTTTTACTACTTCAGAAAGAAAATTAATTTTCTTGGTATTTGCTTCGACAATTGTCAAATTTTGATTGGGATGTAAAATAGCAAGGGCAATTCCAGGAATGCCAGATCCACTTCCAACATCTAATAAATTATTAATGTTAGTTCAATTAAGAGTTGTAAATGGATAAATTGAATTGTAAAAATATTGACCATAAATCTTATCTTCGTCACATAACCTAGTTAAATTTTCATGTTGATTTGCAATTTGAACTAATTGCTTGTATTGTTCAAATTGCTTGATTTGTTCATTAGTTGCATTAATAGATTGTAAGAACTTAATAAATTCTTCTTTAGTCATGGCGGTTCTTTTTTGATTGTTCGACGTAATATTTTAAGTAAACTAAATCGCTAAAATTAATTCCACTAATTCTGGATGCTTGGTCAATTGTTTGCGGACGAATTTTATTCAATTTAATAATTGATTCAGTAGCAATATTTGGGACTTGTTTAAAATCAGTGATTCAACTTAAATCAATATCTTTAAGACCTTTGAAATTATTAATCATTTCAATTTCTCGTTTAATGTATCCTAAATAACGAATGTTGATTTCAACTTTTTGTAATCAATCATCGTTTAATACTTGATACATTAATGGTAAATATTGCTTTAATTTAAAAATGCTCATGTCAGCTCTACATAAATAAGAAGCTAACTTTAGATTGGAAATTTCATAATTAGTTTGTTCATTTAATGGTTTAATTTGACCAACTGTTGTATTTTTTAAATAATTAATGAGTGATTCTAGTAATTCTTTATTTTTCAAATAAATTTGTCAATTTTCTTCACTAATTAAACCAATTTGATGACCATATTTTAATAAGCGGTCATCAGCATTATCATTGCGTAGCATTAATCGATATTCAGCCCTACTTGTTAATAAGCGATATGGATCTAAAATACCTTTGGTGGTTAAATCATCAATCATCACCCCAATATATGCTTCATCCCGTCCTAAAATCAATGGTTTTTGGTGGTGAATCTTTAAATAAGCATTAATTCCTGCCATTATTCCTTGACCAGCTGCTTCTTCATAGCCACTAGTCCCATTGATTTGACCTCCAAAATATAAACCATGTCATTTTTTGCTTTCAAGGGTTGGATATAAATCTAAGGGATCAATTGCATCATATTCAATCGCATATCCATAAATTGCTACTTTGCAGTTTTCTAGCCCCGGTAATGAACGAATCATTTGTTCTTGAACATCAGGAGGCATTGAGGTGCTTAAGTCTCCCAGATACATGGTTGGCAATGACAATGATTCAGGTTCCAAAAATAATTGGTGCCGTGGTTTAGTAGTAAATCTTGTTACTTTATCTTCAATACTTAAACAATATTGCGGGCCAATTCCAGTAATGTATCCTGAATACATTGCTGATTTATTTTTGTTTGCTCAGATAATATCATGCGTTTTTTTATTGGTGTAAAGTAAATAGCAAGGAATTTGATCTTTTAAAGGAAGAATTCGTTGTTGGAAATGAGAAAAACAAATTTTTAAATCAGTTCCATTTTCTTCTTGACATTTTGAAAAATCAATCGTATCAGTATAAATTCGTGGGGGCGTTCCAGTTTTTAATCTGCGCAATTTAAAACCTAATTTTACTAATGATTCTGATAAATGAGTGGAATTTTTTAAACCATTCGGACCTTCATTGGTACGATTATATCCCCTAAAGGTGTATGATTGCAAATAAGTACCAGTTGTTAAAATTACACTTTTAGCATAAATAATGCCGTGTTTTGCAGTATAAACACCTTTAACAATATCTCCTTCAATGTATAAATCAGTTGCTTCGTCAATAATTAAATCAATGTAGGGATTGTCCTTAATTAATTTAATAAATAATTTTTGGAATTCAATCTTATCGCATTGTTCCCTAATTGCTCATACTCCTGGTCCTTTCGATGTATTTAATAGTTTAATTTGAATCGCAGTAGCATCCGCTACTTTTCCTTGCATCCCACCTAATGCATCAATTTCCCGCGTAACAATTCCTTTAGCAGGTCCACCTACTGATGGATTACATGGCATTTTGCCAATGCCTTGTTCAGTTAAAGTAATTAAGGCTACTTTTTGCTTTAAGTTGGCAAAAACAAAACATGCTTCTAGTCCCGCATGTCCTGCCCCTACTACAATTGCTTCATATTCTTGCTTTTCCATTTTTTCATCTTCCTTTATTTTTTATTAAATAGTATATTTTATTAACAATTATTAAATTATTTTTTACTTTAAAATAAATCAATGTAATTTATAATATTTTTATTATTTAATTTAAGGAGTATTAATTGGTTAAGTTATTAATCCTTTGTTTCCTACTTAATCATAATTAATGATATGAATCAAGCTGATGTTGTTCGTCAAGCCCACCGACATGCAGTATTAGCAATCATTTTCTGATTGTTAATCATTACCTGCATCATCGGTTTAATTTTCCAAATTTTATTAATTTTTGATTTACAAAAACTTGATGAAAAAACTTATCCAAATAGAGGAATGCTTATGATTTTAGCAATCATTGGCATTTTCTACTTTGGATTAATCTTTGACATTTACATCGCAATTAAAGTACGTCCATCCAACATTAATTCAATTGGTTCAAGTGTTAAGGATGCATGCGACAGTTTAATGAAGAAAATTTAGTCCTTAAAAAATGATTTGATTTAATTCAAATCATTTTTTTATTTCAAAATCATAAAATTATGTAGTAGTTATTTAACTAAATAAGGTTATTACTTAATATTAAAAAAGTGAGAAAAAATCAATGACCATTCAAATTATTAGAAAAGCCCATCGGGATGCAGTGTTGGCAATTATTTTTTGAATTTTAATTTTTACGTTTTTAGTAGCATTTATTTTTCAAATTTTGCTAGTAATCGATTTGTTAAAACTTGATGAAAGAAGAGTGCCAGACCGGCAATTATTATTAATTCTTGCTATTATTGGTATTTTTTATGCTGGCTGAATTCTAAATATTATTATTGCCGTAAAATTGCATTCCATTACTAAACAAATGGCACAAGATAATCAACCAGCAATTGATGAAAGAATGTATTAGAATAAAAGAAATGATTTGCACTTTGACGTGCAAGTCATTTTTTGTCTAAATAAAATTATTGTTTTCATTGTTTATCCAAAATAAAATTAATTTATTAATTAATCTTTTTAATTAATTAAGAAAATGGTACATACAAAGAAAAATAACGTAATTAAACTTGATGATGATAATGAAAAGCAAATTGATGATGAATTAGTTGATTTACAAAAACAATTTGATTTATACATTAAATGACGAGATGATTTAATTGCTAATTTGCAAATTCGCAATCAAGAATTACAAGAAGCTAATTATGAAGCAAATAACTTATTATTAAGTAAATTGCAAGAAAATGCAATTCTAAATCAATTTCAAAAATACTTTCAAAATTTAAAAGAAGAAAATATAAAGTTAAATCAAGCAAATAATGATTTAACTACGAAAAATATTTTGTTGCAACAAAATATTAAGCAATCAAAAGATAACAATGCTTTGCAAGTTGCTAATAATAATCAATATGAAAAAGTAAAAAATCAAAATGAACAACTCAAAAGTGATAATGGGAAATTAAAAGATAAATTAGCTGCTTTAAAAAATTCACATCAAGATTTAAAGCAAATTAATGAAGAATTGACTCGCGAAATTGCAAGTGCTAACATAAATAGTAATTCATTGCAACGACAAAATGAGACACTAAAAAAGCAGATCAATGGTTACAATTTAGCTAAATTAAAATATCAAAAGTCAATCACTGATTATAAGCAAGAACTTACTAATACTCAAAATGAACTTAACTCTTTAAGAAATCAATTAGCAGCAAATACTAATTTGCAAAATGATGAATTACTTTCAAAAATTAAATTCTTAGAAAGCGAAAATAACAAATTAATTGATAAATTAGATGATTCAAAATTAGATTTAAAAAAGCAATCAGTTATCTATAACAATGAAATTGAAAACTTAAATAAAGAATATCATTTGCAAATTAAATCATTAGAAGATAATAATCAAAAATTAAAATCTGAAAAAGCAAGCCTGACTACAATTAATGCTAATTTAACTACGCAAGTTAATAAATTAACAGATCAATTAAATGATTATCATGATAAAGAATCATCATTCAAAAATGATTCTAATCAACAATTATTGAACGATTTAAATGTAAAATTAACTTCATTGGCTAAAACAAACGAATGTTTGTTAAATCAAAATAATGAATTTAAATTACTTGATAATTCATTAACAACTAAAATAGCACAACTAGAAGACAAGAATAATTATTTAGTCGCCCAAATTACTTCGTTAGGAAAACGATATTATTATTTAATCAATAAAGTAAAAAATCTTACTAAATTATTAAGTAATAAAGAACGTGATAATGCTTTATTACAAGCACGTTTAAAAGAATTAAATCAACGCTATTTAGTACTAAATTGCGATAAAAATGCTTTAAGCACTTTATATACTAAATTAACAATTGCTACTGCTAATTTAAATAAGCAATTGCAATCAATAAATAGTCAAATTAGTCACCTTGATGAAGCAAAATCTAAAATTAGCCAATTGGAAACTGATAATGCTAAATTAAATAGTCAAATCAATAATTTGGTTAGCGAATTAAACAACTTAAAGGAAACCAATAAATTAATTGCTTTACCTGCAAACAAAAAACAATTAATAAATGATGATGTTGATTTTGATGCACTAAACGAACAAAGTATTATTGATGCTGATGAAGAAAAAACAAAATTAGCTTTTGAACAATTGAAGCAACAGTTAACTGATTCAATTACTAAAAATCAAGAATTAACCAACCAATTAATGCAACATAATCCTAATAGTGAATTAGAAAATCAATGTAATGCATTAACTGATCAAGTTAAAAAATTACAACAAACAAAAGAGCAACTTACTGCTGATAATTTAAATTTAACTAATAGTGTTAATTTTTACCAAACTCAAGTTAATGACTTAAAAGTAGATAATAAGAAAAATCAAACTCTTTTGAATGATAAAGATACTAAAATTAATAGTTTGCAGTTACAATTAGCACAATTGAACCAAGTTAATAATCTTACTGAAAATCTAAAAACCAAGATTAATGATCTAACAAATGACAAAGAAGAATTAATTGTTAAAAATAACGAATTAAATACAAAATTAAGCGAGTTTGACCAACAAATTATTAATTTAAATTCCCTTAATGAAAATCTTAAACAATCGATAAGTGAAAATAATAAAACAATCGCTAGTTTGCAAAAGCAAATTAATACTTTATCTACTGATAAGCAAACAATTACTAATCAACTTAGTGATTTGAGTGCTAAAAATACAATCCTTACCACTCATCTAACTGAAGAAAAAGAAACTAATGCATCCCTAAATAAACAACTTAGCGATTTAAATCAACAATTAGTTGATTTAACTAATCAAATTGATAAATTAAAGGAAGAAAATACCAAATCTTTGCAAACCCAACAATCATTAATTAAAGATTTAGCAACTGCTAAAGAAAATAATAATTCTTTAAATGGTGAGATTGAAAATTTAAAGAAAGAACAAACCAATTTCAAACAGCAAAATGAAACACTTACTAAAGATTTAAATACCAAAACGAGTGTAATCGAAAGGTTAAATAATCAAATTAGTTCATTAAGCAAAGACAAAGATGATTTAACGAATGACATTAATACCAAAGAACAAACAATTACTAATAAAGATGCATCAATTAGTTATTTAAAAAAGCAATTGGGTGATTATCAAGTCAAATTTAATCAATTAAATAATCAATTTAATGAACAAAACTCTAAGTTAATTGCAACTACTTTAACTAATAAAAATCTTCAAGAAGCCAATGATTCTTTAAATAATGAAATTAATGCATTGAAGAATGAAAGAGAAAATTTAATCACTGATAATCAATCATTACAAGAAAAATTAACGAACCTTAATAATGAATTTAATGAATATAAAGAATCACATCAAGGAACTGCGATTGGTCGATTCTTTAAAAAATTATTTCATCGTACCTAATTAAAAAAAACATTATGGATAATCAAGACATTGATAATAAATTAAAACAGTTAGATGAGCAATTTAGTCAATACATCACCGTTCGAGACAAAACAATTGCTAATTTAAATGCCCAAATTGCTTTATTAAAAAAACAAGTTCAAAATATTCCACCTGCTAATTCATCCAAAAAACCAACTGAAAGTGGAATTAGTTTAGAATTATGGGCTTATTCGCAAGAACAAATTCAAGAATTACAATCAGATAAAGCCAAGTTGAATTTGCAAATTTCTGAATTAAAAAAACAATTAGAAAATAAAACTGATAATTTAGACAACACCCAGTTAATTAATGAACTTAATACCAAAATTACCAATTTGCAAAACAAAAATGAAAAATTAACTAATGATTGGAATAATCTTGTTGAAAAACATCAACTTTTAATTAAAGATTGTGAAGTTAAAGATCAAAAAATAGCAGATTTAAAAAATCATTCTACTTCTTCATCGAACAATGAAAAGTATTTGGTTGAAATCACGTTATTGCAAAGAAAAATAAAAAATTTAGAACAAAAATTGACCAATAGCACTGATCTTTCATCATTAAATAAACTTCAAGAAGTTAATGAAAAATTGCAAATTGATAACGATAAACTAACAAATAAAAATCAACAGTTAACTAATGATTGAAATTCATTGTTAGATAAATATGATAAATTGCAATCCCAATTAAATGAATTACAAAGCAAATTAGAACAACAAAAACATGAAAGTGGTTTAATCCGTTTTTTTAAATCAATATTTCATCATCGAAACGATTAAAATCATTTTTAACAAATAAATAAAAAAAAGAAGGACTAAAAAATGAATAAAGAAGTTATTGTGGGAATTGATTTAGGTACCACTAATTCCTGTGTGGCATATGTCGAAGGAAAAGAACCTTTGGTAATTGAAAATACCGAAGGAAAAAGAATTACTCCTTCAATTGTTACTTTTAAGGAAAACAAAACCAAGCCTGGTACTTATGAAACTATTGTTGGCGATGCTGCTTATCGCCAAATGTTAATTAATAAACTTTCAGTGCGTTCTATTAAGCGAGAAATGGGAAATCCAAATTGAAAAATAACTATAAATGATAATGAATATAATCCCGTTGATATTTCTGCGTTAATTCTCAAACACATTAAAGAATTTGCAGAAAAAAAATTAGGTTTACCAATCAGAAAAGCAATTATTACTATTCCTGCTCGCTTTAATGAAATTGAAGCAAAAGTAACCAAAGAAGCTGCTAATAAAGCAGGATTAGAAGTAGTACAATTGCTGCATGAACCACAAGCTGCTGCCATTGCGTATGGATATCAAAAAGAAGATGATCAAAAGAAAAAACTTTTAGTTTACGACTTGGGTGGAGGTACTTTTGATGTCACCATTTTGGAAACTGACGGAAAAGATTTTAAGGAACTAGCACTACAGGGTGATATGCATTTAGGTGGTGATGACTGGGATAATCGGATTATTAATTGAATTAAAGATCAAATAAAACAAGAATATAACTTGGAAATTAATGATCCTGCAACTAATCAACGCATTAAAGAAGTAGCAGAAAAAGCAAAGATGGAATTATCAAGTGCTAACGAAGCTGATATTTCGTTACCTTTCATTGGGATGGATGCTAACAATGCTCCAATAAACTTTGAAGCTCAATTAACAAGGTTGCAATTCGAAGAAATGACAAAAGATTTATTTGAACGAACAAAGGAACCAGTAAAGAAAGCACTTCAAGATGCTAATTTAAACATTACTGATATTGATGAAGTAATTTTAATTGGTGGTTCCACACGAATTCCTGCTGTGCAAAGTTTAGTAAGAGAAGTAACTGGTAAAGAACCAAATCGAACCATTAATCCAGACGAAGCAGTCGCCATGGGAGCAGCAATTCTAGCGGGAGTAAAAGAAAATAAAATCGAAGAAATTCATTTAGAAGATATCACTCCATTTTCCATTGGATTGCGCAGTAACGGAGGGCATAATACTATTATAATTCCTAGAAAATCTTCAATTCCTTTTGTAAAGACTGAAATTTGTACCACTTCTCATGACTTGCAAACCAGAGTTAATATTCAAGTTTTACAAGGTGAAGATCTAGATGCTAATAATAATGTTGTATTAGGTGAATTTGTGCTTGATGAAATCGAAAAGGCTAAGCAAGGAATTCCACAAATTGAAGTTACTTTTAAATTAGATGCTAGTGGAATTTTAACTGTAAGTGCTAAAAACAAGAAAACTGGTAAAGAAAAGGAAATTACTATTACTAACCCACTTTAATCTAATTAATTATGAAAGATTTAATTTTAGGAATTGATTTTGGTTCAGAAAATATTTACGTTTCTTATTTAAGAAATAATATTCCCCAATTAGTTGAAAATGACACTGGTGATTACCGGACACCTGCTTACATACTTGAAAAATCTTCTGATTCAATTATCATTGGTAAAAACGCTAAAAATAAAAATGGTGTTAATTGATTAAGAAATCCTAGTCAAACTATTACTTTTATTTTTAATGAAAGATCTTATTTAATCAAAGATTTTTGTTTAAAAATTTTTAAACATCTCAAACATTTTTACCAACAAAAATTTGGGGACGTTTTATTAAGAAGTGTGATTGCTTTACCAATTTACTTTAAACAAGAACTTTGTTCCTTAATTAAAGATTGTGCTTATGAAGCAGGATTAAACCCAATGGCAATTATTAATGAACCAACTGCAATTGCTTTAAATTATTGGCAAAGTAATCCTAATAGTGATTTAACTAATTTAGTGATTTATGATTTAGGTGCTCATAATTTGACAATTTCCAAGATTGATATTTTGCACCAAATGCTAATTTTGACAAAAAATTGTTATTTCAATCCAAATTTAGGCATAGCTAATTGAATGACTGCACAAACTAAGTATTTTTTAGAAAGAGCAAACAAGGAACTTGCTAATGAATATTCAGATGAAAAGATAAATCATGAATTTTTAAAAAGTAAGATTATTAAATACTTACAAGATGCTTTAATCTCTTTAAGTCAAAAAAAAGAATTAATTTTGGCGATTAATGAACCAATTGGATTAAATAATGACGGTGAATTCATTATTTTAAAACCAATGTCAGAAAAGGGAATTAATGATTCATATGACATTTTTATTAATCCCCTCATTAAAACTGTTTCTGACAAGGATGAAGATATTTTAATCATTGCTGGGGCTGGTGCAAATATTAAAGCAATTAATGAAAAAATTGTTAATCTTGGTTTTAAAAAAGTAATTCAGATTGATAATTGTGCCCATGCAAGTGCTTTAGGAGCTTGCTGATATGCAGCAATTATAAGTGGAATTATTCCAGGTAAATTAGTTTTATCTTTAACTAATAATTTAACAAACATAGATGATAAATAAGGAAATTAAACATTATGAAAGAAATAATTTTTGGAATTGATTTAGGTACTACTAACTCGTGTATTGCTTACATGAATGAATCAACTCCAATCGTAATTGCCAATCCCGAAGGGATGAAAACTACTCCATCCATTGTAGCTTTTAAAAAAGATGTTAATCGTTTGCAAATTATTGTTGGTGAAAAAGCAAAACGCCAAATGATAACTAATCACAATACCATTTATTCAGTGAAACGCAAAATGGGTGGGGGAATGAAGTATGACATTTTTGACAAGCAATATACACCCGAAGAAATTTCAAGTGATATCCTACGCTATTTGTATGATTTTGCCAGTAAAAAATTAAATACTAATTCCAACAAAGTTATTATTACTGTGCCAGCTTATTTTAATGAAACCCAACGCCAAGCAACCATTGATGCGGGTAAAATTGCTGGATTAGATGTAATAAAAATTATTAATGAACCTACTGCGGCTGCTCTTGCTTATGGTCTTGATAAAAAGGATCAAAAACAAACCGTGCTTGTCTATGATTTGGGTGGTGGTACTTTTGATGTTTCAATTTTAAAAATTGGTGATAAAGATAATAACGGTGAAACTGTATTTAAAGTATTAGCAACAAACGGTAATAAACACTTAGGTGGGGATGACTGAGATCAAGTTATCATGGACGAAATTATCAGTCAAATTAAGAATGAATATTTAATTGATGTAAGCAAAGATAAGGAAATTATGCAACGCATTAAAGATGCTGCTGAAAAAGCAAAGATTGAATTATCAAGTGCTACATCAACAAAAATTGATTTGCCATTTCTTAGCAAAACAAAAGACGGTACGCCAATTAATTTCAGTTATGAGTTAACAAGGGATCAATTTGAACAAATGACTAAGTTCTTACTTGATCAAACTAAAGATCCAGTTAATCAAGCTATTAATGATGCTCATCTAAATGTTACAGATATTGATGAAGTATTGCTAGTGGGAGGTTCTACTAGAATGCCTGCAGTCGAAAACTTAGTAAGAAGTTTAACTGGTAAAGAACCTAACCGTACCATTAATCCTGATGAAGTAGTAGCAATTGGTGCTGCAGTTCAAGGTGGATTAATTAGCGGAAATGTAACCCAAATTACTTTAGATGACATTACTCCTTTATCCCTAGGTACAATTGACTACCAAGGAAAGAATATTGTTGTCATTCCAAAAAATACTTCGATTCCCGTAACTTTAACCCAACCTTTTACAACGGTTGAAGATAACCAAAGTAGTATTCGCTTTGAAGTTACGCAAGGAGAAAGCAACATTGGAAAAGAAAATGAAATTATTGGGGAATTTGTCATTAAAGGAATTCGTAAAGCACCTGCTGGAGTACCAAATATTGAATTAACTTACACTATGAATGAAAATGGAATTTTGCATTGCATTGCTCATGATGAAGATACTGGAAATGAAATTTCTATTGATATTAATACCAGCAATTTAACTGATGATGAATTAAACGAAAAAATTAAAGAAAACGAACGAATTCGCAAAGAAGAACAAAAGCGACAAGAAGAAGCCGAAAAGGAATATCGAAATAAAACTAATTTTAAATAATGCTTTTAGTGATTGTTTACAACAATCACTTTTTTTTATTAAATTAATAATTAGTTAATCTAAAATATAAATCATAAAGGGAGGTAGAAAATATGGTAGGTAATAAAAAAGATTATTACGAAGTATTAGGGGTAAGCAAAAATGCTACTGAAGATGAAATTAAAAAAGCTTTTCGCAAACTTGCCATGAAATATCACCCTGACGTCAATAAGTCACCTGACGCTGAAGAAAAATTTAAGGAAATAAACCAAGCTTATAGCGTGTTAATTGATAAAGATAAACGTAGTTTATATGATCAATTTGGACACGGGGCAGTTGATGGAACCTGAGGAATGGATGAAAATAGTACTGATAGTAACACTAACAATACTAATTCTTCTAGTACTTATGCTAATTATGACAGCGTGTTTGATGATCCTGAATTTTTTGACATGTTCAATTCTTATTACGCTCAACAAACTGAAGATGACAATGATGAGGATGAAGAAGATACGTATTTTTATACCAATAATAATCAAAATACCAATCATAATACTTATCAATCATCTACCAATCAAACTAATAATAGAAATAATACCCAATCATCAAGGAATAGTGGTTATTCATCCAATCAGCGTACTAATTATCAATCCCAAAATACTTATTACCAAAATAAATATGGTTATAATGATGATGAAGAAGATTACTATTATTATCGCAATAATAGTAATCGTAGTCCATATTATAATCAACCGTCAACTAGCAAAGGAGCTACCGCATGACATGTAATCAAAAATATCCTTAAAGTAATCATGTGAATTGTGATTGTTGCTGGACTTGGGGGCTTAGGATTAATTTATATTCTTTGAAAAATTGTCGACCGGAAAAAATAACTTTTTTTCATCCAATTTATGCTTATTTTCAATAAATTTAAAATTTAGCACTTTTTTAGTTACAGTGCTAAATTTTTATATATAATTACAGTACATAATATTAGTGAATGAAAGGAATTTATATAAATGAAAGATATTATTTTAGGAATTGACTTAGGTACTACTAACTCCTGTGTTGCATACATGGATGGTACTCAACCAGTAGTTATTGAAAACCCTGAAGGAAGAAGAACAACTCCTTCGATCGTTGCTTTCAAAAACATCAACGGACACGAAGAAATCGTTGTTGGTGATGGTGCTAAACGTCAAATGATTACTAACCCAAATACTGTAATTTCCGTAAAACGTTCAATGGGTCAAGACAAAACATTCGATTTTGATGGAAAACAATACACTCCTGAACAAATTTCAGCTGATATTTTAAGTTACATGCGTGCTTTTTCCGAAAAGAAATTAGGCCGCAAAATTGATAAAGCAGTCATTACTGTTCCTGCATATTTTAACGATACTCAAAGAACAGCAACCAAGAATGCTGGTAAAATTGCTGGATTAGACGTATTAAGAATTATTAACGAACCTACTGCAGCTGCATTAGCATATGGTATTAACAAGAAAGACAAGGAACAAAAAGTTCTTGTTTATGACCTTGGGGGTGGTACATTCGATGTTTCCATTCTAGATATGGCTGATGGTACATTTGAAGTATTAGCAACTAACGGTGATACTCACCTTGGTGGGGATGACTGAGATCAAGTCATCATGGACTGATTAATCAAGGATGTTAAGGAAGTTTATGGTTTTGACTTATCTCAAGACAAGATGGCATTACAACGGCTAAAAGATGCTGCTGAAAAAGCGAAGATTGAATTGTCAGGTGTTACTGAAACTGTTATTTCACTACCATTCATTGGTATGAACAAACAAACTGGAATGCCAATTAACATTGAAAAGACTTTAACTAGAGCTCAATTTGAACAAATGACTAAGTTCTTACTTGATCGAACCATTGCTCCAGTTGAAAACGCATTAAAAGATGCTAAATTGACAACTAGTCAAATTAATGAAGTACTACTAGTTGGTGGTTCTACTAGAATGCCTGCAGTTCAAGCATTAGTTAAGAAATTAACTGACCACGAACCAAACCGCACTATTAACCCTGATGAAGTAGTTGCAATTGGTGCAGCTATTCAAGGTGGAGTATTAGCAGGAGACGTAAAGGATGTTCTATTACTAGATGTAACCCCACTATCTTTAGGTATTGAAACTGAAGGTGGTATTGACACCATCCTTATTCCAAGAAACACTACTATTCCAGTATCAAAGACTCAAATCTTCTCAACTGCTGCTGATAACCAACCAGAAGTTGATGTTCACGTTTTACAAGGTGAACGGAAGATGGCACGGGACAACAAATCCCTAGGTATTTTTAAATTAGGTGATATTGAACCAGCTCCAAGAGGAGTTCCACAAATTCAAATTACCTTTAACATTGATGCGAACGGTATTTTAAACGTAACTGCAAAAGACTTGAAGACTAACAAGGAATCAACAATTACCATTAAAGATTCTGGTGGTTTAAAGCAAGAAGAAATTGACCGCATGGTTAAAGAAGCTGAAGAAAACCGTGAACACGATGAAAAAGAAAAAGAAGAAGCAGAAACTCGTTATCGGGCCGAAAGTTTGATTAACAGTTTTGAAAAGTCTTTAAACAGTGAAGAATCAAAGAGTGTTCCAGAAGATCAAAAGAAAGCTGCTCAAACTCAAATTGATGAACTAAAGAAACTTCTTGAAGAAAAGAAATACGACGAACTAAAATCTAAACTTGACCAAATTGAATCCGTAATGCGTCAATTCTCTGACCAAATGGATCGCAATAAAGGCAAGGATAAAGATCCAAACGCTGAAAATAATAACGGCGAAAATAAATAATTGCGTTATACTTTAATCATTATGGAAAAACGCAATTTAAATATTACATCTGTGGCCATCCACAACGACGTATTACAATACGACTTTGGTGGCGGACAAGAATTTGGGGAAATTTCGTTCCCTTTAAAGTGAGACAACGTACCTGAAGCTAAGAGTTATGCTTTGTACATCATTGATTACGATGCAACGCATGTCTGTGGATTTCCTTTTATCCACTGAGTAGTTGCAAACATTAGCAAGAATGAACTTGGCTTTGATGCAACGCATAATTTAAAAGGAATTATTGCCCAAGGGCAAAATTCCACTTCGACCGTTACTTACCACAATTTGCATGGTAAAAAACCAACGCAAAGTGAATTACTAAAAGCAGCAAAGTATGTTGCACCAACCCCTCCTGATGGTTCACATACTTATACAATTGTGTTGTTTGCTTTAGACGTGGAAAAAATTGATCTAAAAGATGGATTCTTTTTAGACCAAATGTTAGCAAAACTTCACTCGCATATTCTTGTTTATGACTGATATAACTTTAAATATCCAAGTGATTAAGCATATCTTATCAATTTAATGAAAATAAAGGGATGAATGTCCCTTTATTCCCGAATTGCAAGTTCAAGTGCAACACTTGTATTTCGAGAAAATTATACAAGAAATAGGAGAATTTTTACTCCTATTTTTTTATTTCATCAAAAATTTGATTGCTCGATTTTCAATTAAACATTTGACGTGGCATGTTGTTAATTTTTTCTTGTAAGTTGTAAATATCTTCATCAGTAATTTCATTGAAATTTGTTTTCTTTTTGTACATCCTTCTGACTAACCCATTTAG